>JBMDWS010000060.1:0-14787 GCA_048594695.1 Truepera sp.
GATCGTCGAGGGGGGTAAACCGACGTCGCCGTGAACACGGGCGATCTCGCCCGCAAGCCGCGCCCCGACCGAACGTTCCCGGTTGGTGATGGTGTAGCGCTTGGCAAGCGGCTCACCGCTGGCAATCGTCGCGATAGCGTCCTGATAAATGGTTTCGTCGAGCGGTGGCGCTTCTTCCGGGCGGTCGTTATGGCGCGCCTGCGAGCGGCGCGGCTTCGTCCCTTCCGGATCGGCGTCCCGGAGTACCGCGCTCAGGTCGAGCTCGGCCTTGGCGTGGGGCAGGGTCTTGGCCTTCAGCAGATCGACGCGGCCGATCACCTCGTCGAGTGTCCTAAAGCCCATCTCCGCCAGGATCATTCGCACCTGCTGCGCGACGTAGACGAGGAAATTCACCACATGGTCGGGGTGACCCGGGAACTTCTTGCGCAGGTCTTCACGCTGCGTGGCAATGCCGACCGAGCAGGTATTGAGGTGACAGGCCCGCTGCATGGTGCAGCCCGCCGCGACGAGGGCCGACGTGCCGAAGCCATATTCCTCAGCCCCGAGGAGTGCACCAATCATCACGTCCCGCCCCGTCTTCATGCCCCCGTCGACGCGCAGCGAGACGCGCCCGCGCAGGTTGTTCTCGAGCAGCACCTGCTGCGTTTCGGCTAGGCCGAGTTCCCACGGCACACCCGAGTGCTTGACCGACGAGAGCGGTGAAGCACCCGTGCCGCCGTCGAAGCCCGAAATCTGGATGTTGTCGGCGTAACCCTTGGCGACGCCCGCCGCAATGGTGCCAACACCGGCTGTGGAGACGAGTTTGACGCCGACCCTGGCTCCTTTATTGACGCGCTTGAGGTCGTAGATGAGCTGCGCCAGGTCCTCGATGGAGTAGATATCATGGTGCGGCGGTGGCGAGATAAGCGTCACACCGGGCACCGAGCGGCGGATGGCGGCGATCTCCTCGTTGACCTTATGGCCCGGAATCTGCCCGCCCTCACCGGGCTTGGAGCCCTGCGCCATCTTGATCTCGAGTTCCTGCGCCGAGACGAGGTACTCGGGCGTCACGCCGAAGCGCCCCGAGGCAACTTGCTTGATGGCGCTGTTACCCCAGTCCCCGGCCTTGGGGTGCCAGGGAGCGTGCGAGAGTTCGGGCATGTCGCGCTCGTAGGGTTTGAAGCGCTGCGCGTCCTCGCCACCTTCGCCCGAATTGCTCTTGGCCCCGAGGCGATTCATGGCGATCGCAAGCGTCTCGTGCGTTTCACGCGAGACCGATCCGTGGCTCATGGCCTGCGTGGTGAAGCGCGTGACGATGGCGTCGACTGGCTCGACCTCGTCCAGATCGATCGGCTTCTCGGCCTTGCGATACTCGAGCAGGTCGCGCAGGTTGCAGGCGGGCCGCTCGTCGACGAGCTTGGCGTACTCGCCGTAGGCCTCGAACGACGCGGTGCGAACGGCCTTGTGGAGCGCCTTGAAGACCAGCGGATTAAGCGCGTGGTATTCGCCCGCCTTACGGAAGCGGTAGATGCCCCGGTCCTGAAGCTTGGGTTCTTCGCCGTAGGCGTCAGCGTGGAAGTGCAGCGCGTCGAGGGCAAAAGCCCCGAGGCCCGCGCCGCCGATGCGACTCGGGGTGTCCTTGAAGTAACGGTCGATCACGTCCTGTGCGACCCCGACTGCCTCGAAGATCTGCGCCCCACGGTAGGACGAAACCGCCGAGATGCCCATCTTGGACATGATCTTGAGGAGGCCCTTCTCGAGCGCCTTGAGGTAATTTTTCGAGGCTGTCTCGGGATCGATGGGCTCCTTGGCTTTCGCGGCAGCGTCGCGGGCCGAAGCGAGCGCCAGGTACGGGTGCACCACGGCAGCCCCGTAGCCGATAAGGCAGGCGAGGTGATGGTCTTCGCGCACCTCGCCCGACTCGACCGCAATCGCTGTGCGCGTCCGGAGACCATTTTCGATCAGGCTGTGATGAACCGCAGCGGTCGCCAGCAGAATCGGGATCGGTACGCTTTCAGATCCCTCTGCCCCTACGCCCCGGTCACTGACGATGACGATCCCCGCCCCCGTCCGGACCGCCTCGACGGCGCCGTCGCAGAGCGCCTTGAGTGCTGGCTCCAGACCTTCGGGACCGTTGGCGGCCGGGAAACGGGCAAGAGCAACGTAAGGCTCGAGGGGCGACTCGTTCTTGAGCCAGGCGAATTGCGCCTCGTCGAGCACCGGCGAGGTGAATGTCACGACGTTGGCAGAGGCAGGATCCTCCTCGAGGAGCGCGCCACGCGGCCCGAGCATGGTTTCCAGGGACATCACCAGACGTTCGCGCAGCGAATCGATAGGGGGGTTGGTCACCTGGGCAAAGCGCTGCTTGAAGTAGCGGAACAGGCTCTGCGGCTGCTCGGACAAGACTGCAAGCGGCGTATCGTCGCCCATCGAACCGACCGGAATATCCCCTGTCTCGGCCATAGGGCCAAGGATGCGGTCGTAATCTTCGGCGTTATAGCCAAAGAGTTTCTGCGTGCGCCACAGTTCCCCTTCATCCCAGGGGCGCAGGCTCAGCTCGTCGGGCGCGATGTGCTCGGGCGCGCGCGTCATGCTTTCGCCCAGCCAGTCGCTGTAGGGGTATTCGGCAGCGACCTGCGCTTTCACATCGGCGTTGCGCAAGACTTTACCCTCGAGCGTATCGACGGCGAGAATCGAGCCAGGCTCGAGCTTGCCCTTTTCGATAATGCTGCCGGGCTCGAGGGGAACCATACCCGCCTCGGAACCGACCACCAGAATACCGTCGCTACTGAGCCAGTAGCGCTGCGGGCGCAAACCGTTGCGGTCGACGGTGGCCACGGCGTAGCGCCCGTCGGTCAGGGCCAGCGCCGCCGGACCGTCCCACGGCTCCATCAGGGTGCCGTGATACTCGTAAAAGGCGCGCAGGTCGGGGGCCATGTCGGGCATCTCTTCGTAGGCTTCCGGGACCAGCATCATGATCGCCTGTAAGGGATCGCGACCCGAAAGCGTCAGAAGTTCGAAAGCGTTGTCGAGAGCCGCCGAGTCGCTGCCGCCCGGCGCGATGATAGGCAAAAGCTCCTTGATCTTGTCGCCCCAGACGCTACTCGAGAGCACCGCCTCGCGCGCGCGCATGAAGTTGACGTTGCCCTGAAGCGTATTGATCTCGCCGTTATGCGCCAGAAAGCGAAAGGGTTGCGCCAGCGACCAGCGCGGCATGGTGTTGGTGCTGTAACGCTGGTGGAAAACAGCTAGAGCCGTGTCGTAGTCGGGATCGCTCAGGTCCTTATAAAAGCTTGGCAGCTGCGGCGCAACCATAAGACCCTTATATGAAATGGTGCGGTGCGAAAACGAGGGAATGTAAAAGGAGCCGAGCTGCGTTTCAAAAAGGCGGCGTTCGACGCGCTTACGCGTGAGGTAGAGGAGCCGCTCGAAGGCGTCGTCGCCCAGCCCTTCCGGGCGACCGAGAAGCACCTGGCGCATGATCGGCAGACGCGCCTTGGCATCTTCGCCTAGCGCCGTGGTGTCGATGGGCACATCGCGCCAGCCGAGGAGGGTCAGCTTCGAGGCAGTAATTTCTTCATCGGCGACTCGGTAAAGCTCCTCGAAGTCCGAGGCGTTGGAGATAAAAAAGACCCCGACCGCGAGATCGTCGTCGCGCCCAAGCGCCTTTCCCTGCTCCTCCAGAACCCGGCGGAAGAGCTTGTGTGGAATCTGCGTCAGGACACCCGCCCCGTCGCCTGTGAGTCCGTCGGCGCTCACCGCGCCACGGTGACTCAGATTGTTGAGCGCCGTAAGCGCGTGCTCGAGAACAGTATGCGAGCGCACGCCGTGCGTGTTGGCGATAAACCCCACCCCACACGCGTCGCGTTCGCTCGGCCAAGCTAGTGTGGCAAAATCCGACTTCATAGGAAGGCGCTCCTTTCGTGCGGAGACGGTAAGTTTCGGCTCCGGGGGTTCGCAAATGAGTCACCCCTTGATGATTCACGCAGGTTCAAGCCAGAAACGCCGACCTGACGCACGCTTGACAAGGAAAAAAAGGGCTGCCAGCGGCAGCGCTCCTAAGTTTAGCGCCAGGACCCGGAACGTGTCAATTTTCATGCACCATGTGCGCAGAAGTTTCATAAGGTAGCGCGAATGTTACGCATAGAAAGCTGGGTATCCACGGTAAACCTGCATATTGTACCAATTATAAAGGCTCGGTCGAGACCACTTCTCGAGGAGCCGCAGGAACCACATGCGGTTCGAGATGGTCCTTAAGGAGCTTGTACTCGATGGCGTCGATGAGCGCGCTATAAGACGCGTCGATGATATCGGTACTCGCGCCCACCGTACTCCAGGTGTCCTTGCCGTCGGTCATCTCGACTTGAACCCGGATCACACTGGCAGTCCCGATCTCGGCCCCGAAAAGAACACGCACCTTGTAATCGGTCAGTTTTAGCGCAGCGAGACTCGGGTAAAAGCGCTGCAGCGCCTTGCCGAGCGCCCTGTCGAGCGCATTGACGGGGCCGTCACCGCTCGCCGCCGTGTGCTCGAGCTGCCCACCCACTTCGACCCGCACGCTCGCTTCCGAGAGGGGACCTTGGTCTCCGTCACGCTTGTCGAGCGTCACACGGTAGCCGTGCAGGGAAAAGTAGGGACGATAGGTGCCGCGCACCTTCTGGCTCATCAGGGTAAAGCTCGCCTCGGCTCCCTCGAAGGCGTACCCCCGGTGCTCGAGCTCTTTGAGCCTTTCGACGATCGCCGACGCTTCCTCGGGCGTGCCCCCAGCAGATTTCGCCAGGATATTGGCCCGGCCCGACAAATCCGAGAGAAGCACTTGCCGGGTCGCGCCGACCCACTCGGGCGGAATATGCTCGTAGGTTTCCGGGTTCTTGTTGACGGCCGATACGTGCATCCCGCCCTTGTGGGCGAACGCCGCGTCGCCGACGTAGGGTGCGCGGATATTGGGCTGCATGTTGGCGCGCTCGTCGATATAGCGCGACAGCTCCCTAAGCCGGGTGAGGTCCTGCGGTTGCGGAAAGCCGAGCTTGAACTTGAGAGCCGGAATGACACTGATGAGGTTCGTGTTGCCCGCACGCTCCCCGTAGCCGTTGATCGTTCCCTGCACCTGCCGCGCACCCACGGCAATGGCCGCAAGGGCGTTCGCCACAGCGAGTTCGGCGTCGTTATGGGTGTGAATCCCTACGGTCACATCGAACCGCTCGACGACTAGCGCTGTTATCTCAGCAATGGTACCGGGAAGCGAGCCTCCGTTGGTGTCGCATAAAATGAGCCGGGTCGCACCCGCACCGGCGGCAGCTCGCAGCGTCTCGAGCGCATACTCCGGGTCGGCCCGGTAGCCGTCGAAAAAGTGTTCGGCGTCGTAGAAGACTTCTCGTCCCTGCGCGTGCAGATAGGCCACCGAATCGCGAATCATGGCCAGGTTTTCTTCCAGGCTTGCTCCAAGCGCCTCGGTGACGTGGAGCGTCCAGGACTTGCCCACCAGGGTGACAATGGGCGTCTCGGCCTCGAGAAGCGCGTTGAGGTTCGCGTCTGCCTCGGCGATACCCCCTTTACGCCGGGTCATGCCGAAAGCCGCCAGACGGGCGTATTGAAGACGCACACCCTTCATCATCTCGAAAAAGGCCGCGTCCTTGGGATTAGAACCGGGCCAGCCCCCCTCGATGACGTCGACGCCGAAGGCGTCGAGACGCCGAGCCACAGCGACCTTGTCTTCGGAGGTGAGAGTGAAGCCGGTACCCTGCGTTCCGTCGCGCAGGGTCGTGTCATAGATTTCAATGGGCAAGGTGTGCATAGCTTTCTCTGCTCGTCTCTCCGGGGCCGGCAAGCGCAAACGCCACGGCAGCCTCCGCGTGTAGGGTGGTGGTATCGAAGACAGGCACGGGCGCATCTTCCTGACCCACGAGAAGTGTGATTTCGGTGCAGCCGAGGATGATGCCCTCGGCTCCGCGCGCCGCAAGCTTCGCCATGACGCGGCGATACTCCGCTCGAGACCCCTCCAGCACCCGCCCCGCACACAACTCGTCGTAGATGATTCGGTGAATGGTCTCCCGGTCGGCAGCGTCCGGAACGAGGACCTCGAGCCCGAACCTTTCCGCCATGCGTCCCCGGTAGAAGTCCTCCTCCATCGTGAAGGCTGTCCCCAAGAGACCGACCCGCCGCAGCCCTGCAGCCCTGACGGCCTCGGCTGTGCAGTCGGCTATGTGCAGGAAAGGAATACGGACAGCCGCCTCGAGCAGCGGTGCGAGCTTGTGCATGGTATTGGTGCAGAGTACGAGGCAGTCTGCGCCCCCCTGCTCGAGCTGCCTGGCCGCATCGACCAAGATTCTGCCCGCGTCGTCCCAGCGCCCCGCGTGTTGCAGCGCCGCGATCTCCGCAAAGTCCACGCTCAGCAGCAGGCATCTAGCCGACCGCAACGGCCCGAGCCGAGCCGCGACACGTTCGTTGACGAGGCGGTAGTATTCGGCGCTCGAGGTCCAGCTCATGCCCCCAAGGAGGCCGATCACGCGCATGGCTAGCGGTCTCGCCCCGTGGCGGGGATCACGTGTATAGAGGGTCGCCGGCTCACGCGCGTTTCCACAGTCATCAGCTCATCAGGGGGTCGTCATGGTGATCTGGTTGACCGCCGTCTTATTGCGCCCGACGCCTGCAGCGAGCTTATTCAATACGTCCACGTACGCCAGCGCCGAGGCCTGCACCACGTCGGTCGAAACGGCGCGCCCGTAGACCACCTGACCGTCGCTACTGACCCGGATGGACACCTCTCCGAGCGCGTCGGTGCCCTTACCGATAGCTTTAAGGTCGTAGGACTCGAGGACGAAGGGTACGGGCGTCAGCTTGGCGAGCGCCTTGAAGCTCGCATCGACCGGGCCATCCCCGAGCGCCGTCTCGGCAACGGTTCCTTCCGGCGTGCTGAGGCGCACCAGCGCCGAAGGCGTCATCCCGCCCGTCCCAGACTGGAACTGCAGATGCTCGAGGCGGTAGGTCTCGGCGATCCGCATCACTTCGTTTTCGACCAGAGCGCGGATATCTTCGTTGGTCACGCTCTGCTTGGCGTCGGCGAGGTCCTTGAACTGCTTGAAGAGTGCGTTGATTTTCTCATCCGAGAGCCCCGTGTAGCCAAGTTCGGTGATGCGGGTACGAAAGGCGTTGCGCCCCGAGTGCTTGCCCATAACGAGGACACCTGCCTCGCGCCCGACGAGTTCGGCGTTCATGATTTCATAGGTCTCTTTATGCTTGATGACGCCGTCCTGATGAATGCCCGACTCGTGAGCAAAGGCGTTGTCGCCGACAATAGCCTTGTTAGGTGGAATAGGCATTCCCGTGTGCCGCTGCACGAGGCGCGACACATAATAGATGTCGCGGGTGTTGATGCCGATCTCCGCGCCGTAGTGATCTTTGCGGGTATAGAGCGCCATCACGCACTCCTCTAACGAGGTGTTCCCGGCCCGCTCCCCGATGCCGTTGATCGTACATTCGATCTGGGTCGCCCCGTTTTCGACCGCCGCCAGCGAGTTGGCGACCGCCATCCCGAGGTCGTCGTGGCAGTGCGTCGAGATCGACACGTCCCGCGCCTCGGGGACGTTGTCGAAGATGCTGCGGATGAGTAAACCGTACTCGACCGGCGTGCCGTAGCCCGTGGTGTCGGGGATGTTGACGGTCGTAGCACCCGCCGCGATCGCTGCCCGCACGAGGGCGTAGACAAAGTCTTTATCGGCCCGCATACAGTCCTGCGCTGAAAACTCCACGTCGTCGGTGAATTGCTTGGCGAACCGCACCATCTCGCTCGAGATCTCGAGCACCTCTTCGGGTGTCTTCTTGAGCATGTACTCGAGGTGCACCTTGGACGCGCTCGTAAAGGTGTGGATGCGTCCGCGTTCGGCTGGCTCGATCGCCTTCGCCGCCCGCTCGATATCGGCTTTGTTGGTCCGTGCCAGCCCGCAGATGACCGGTCCTTTGACCTCTTTGGCAATCTGATACACGCAGTCGAAGTCACCGTCGCTGGCAATGGGAAAGCCGGCCTCGATGATGTCGACGCCCAGACGCGCGAGCGCGTGGGCGATCTCGAGCTTCTGCGCTGTATTGAGGGCAACGCCCGGCGACTGCTCGCCGTCGCGCAAGGTGGTATCGAAGATTTTGACGTAAGCCATGGTTGGCTCCTCTCGGAATGGGGGCTTAGACGCAGCTTGGGGGTCGAGACACGCCGCGGGCTTTCACCGGCGCCCGTAGTCGCAGGTTATTGCCGATAGGTAACGCACCCAACCCCCGCACGGCCTCAGCCTTTTTTCCCGATAAAGGGCATCATCTTGCGCAGGCGCGCGCCGACTTCGGAGACCTGCGACTCACCCGTGATACGGCGCCCTGCCTTGAGCGCGGGCTGGCCCACGGCGTTCTCGAGCAAGAAGTCACGGGCGAAGCGGCCCGACTGGATGTCGTCCAGCACACGCTTCATCTCGGCGCGGGTTTCATCGGTGATGATGCGTGGCCCCGTCACATAGTCGCCGTACTCGGCAGTGTTCGAGATCGAGTAGCGCATCCCCTCGAAGCCGCCTTCGTAAATGAGGTCGACGATAAGTTTCATCTCGTGAACGCACTCGAAGTAAGCGCTCTCGGGCTGATAGCCTGCCGCGACGAGCGTCTCGAATCCCGAGCGCATGAGCTCGGTGACGCCGCCGCAGAGAACTGCCTGCTCACCGAACAGGTCCGTCTCGGTCTCTTCCTTGAAAGTGGTCTCGAGAACACCGCCACGGGTCCCACCGATGGCCTTGGCGTAGGCGAGGCCGCGCTGCTTGGCGGTGCCGGTGGCGTCCTGATGGACGGCGATCAGGCAGGGCACGCCGCCGCCTTGTGTGTAGGTGCGACGCACGAGATGACCGGGGCCTTTGGGCGCGACCATGAACACGTCGACGTCTTTGGGGGGCTGAATCTGCCCGAAGTGAATGTTGAAGCCGTGCGCGAACAGGAGCGCGTTGTCAGCCTCTAAGTTGGGGGCAATTTGTTCCGCGTAGACTTTCGCCTGCGTCTCGTCGGGCAACAGAATCATGATCAGGTCGCCCGCTTTGGCAGCGTCCGCAACTTCCATGACCTTGAGGCCCGCTGCTTCCGCCTCGGCCCAGGAGGGGCTGCCCTTGCGCAACCCGACGACCACGTCGGCCCCAGATTCCTTGGCGTTAAGCGCGTGGGCGTGCCCCTGGGAACCGTAGCCGATCACGGCGATAGTCTTGCCCTCGAGGTGACTCATGTTTGCGTCGCTGTCGTAGTAGATGTTAGCCATAATCCTTGGGGTGTACTCCTCTGAAATCTAGCTTGCACTCTAGCTTCTAGAAACTAAGCCGCCTTAACCGTAACCGATTTGCCACCAATCTTGCTGTCGGCGGCGCTGCGCGTCAGTGCGACGCGCCCCGTGCGAATAATCTCCAGGATGCCGAAGGGCCGCATCTGTCCGATAAAGGCGTCGAGCTTGCCTTGGTCGCCAGTCACCTCGAGCACCAGGGCTCGCTTGTGAACGTCTAGAATGCGCGCCCTAAAATCGTCGGCCATCTGCCGGATCTCCACACGGTCGTCGGGCGAGTTGACCGCAACCTTGACGAGCATCAGTTCGCGGTCGACGAACGCCGCCTCCGAGTGATCGATCACCTTGATCACGTCGATGAGTTTTTGCAGCTGCTTTTGCACCTGCTCGAGGCTGCCATCATCGCCCGAAACCGTAAAGGTCGTGCGGGAAATGCCCGGCATCTCGGTCTGCGCGACCGAGAGCGATTCGATGTTGAAACCGCGCCGGGCGAAGAGTCCGGCGATGCGCATCAGCACGCCGGGTTGGTCACGCACGGTCACGCTCAGGATATGGGTGTGGTTCATCAGTCGCCCGCTACCTTCTCGGCCTCGAGCGTATCCGAGGTGGGCACCTCGTCGTCCCGGGCAGCTGCGTCCTGGGCGGTCAATTCATCAGGTTCCTGATCCCCGATAATCATCTCGTCGACCCCTGCACCTGCCGGAACCATCGGGAAAACCTTCTCGGACTCGTAAACCACGAAGTTCATGACGGCCGGGCGTCCCTTGGCGAGCACTTCGGGGATGAGCCGCGCCGCCTCATCCCGGTCGAAGACGTTGTAACCGTCGATGCCGTACGCCTCAGCGAGCTTGGCGAAGTCGGGGTTCGAGTCGGCGAGATAAACCTCGCTGTAGCGCTGGGCGTTAAACATCTCCTGCCACTGCCGCACCATGCCGAGCATCCCGTTATTGCAGATCGCGATGATGATCGGCAACTGATGCTTGTAGATGGTGGCGAGTTCCTGGATATTCATCTGCACGCTGCCGTCCCCGGCGATACAGACGACCTGCTTGTCGGGTCGGGCAAAGGCCGCGCCAACAGCGGCGGGCAAACCAAAGCCCATCGTGCCGAGTCCGCCCGAGGTGATGAAGCTACGCGGTTCGTTTGTCGCGAAAAGACGCGCCGCGAACATCTGGTGCTGCCCCACTTCCGTTGTGACGATGCAGTCGCCGCCTGTGGCCCGCTGAAAGAGCTGGATGACCTCCTGCGAGACGAGCGGCTTGTCCGTTTTGTAACGTTCGGGGTACATCGACTTCCATTCGGACAGCTGCTGCCACCATTCGGGGATCTCGAGGTTCTCGAGCATCGCGCCGAGGCGCGGCAGCACGTCGCGCAGGTCGCCCACGACCGGCACATGCGCCTTGACGAGCTTGGAGATCTCCGCTGGGTCGATGTCGATATGGACGACCGTGGCATTGGGCGCAAAACGCTTGATGTTGCCCGTCACGCGGTCATCGAAACGCAGGCCCGCCCCGATGATCAGGTCGCAGTGAGTGATCGCGCGGTTGGCGGTCACGGTTCCGTGCATCCCGGGCATCCCGAGCGCGTTGTCGGCCCCGGCCGGATAGGCTCCGAGCCCCATCAGCGTGGTGATGACCGGGACGCCCGTACGCTCGGCGAAAGCAGCGATCTCCGGTGCAGCAGACTGTCCACCCCCACCGACCATCATGATGGGTCTTTGCGCGGCCCGAATTGCCTCAGCGGCCCGTTTGATCTGTCCGGCGTGGCCTGATGTTGTCGGCTTGTATCCAGGCAGGTCGATCTCGGTTTCGAAAGTACCCGTAAACTCGTTGAGCTGGATGTCCTTGGGAATATCGATCAGAACGGGGCCGGGGCGTCCGGAGTTGGCGATGTAAAACGCTTCATGCACCACTTTGGGAATATCGTTGACGTGCTTGACGAGATAATTGTGCTTGGTAATCGGCAGGGTGATCCCAAACACGTCGGCTTCCTGAAAGGCGTCGGTACCGATGAGGCTCGAGACCACGTTCCCCGTGATCGCCACAACCGCAGACGAGTCCATATGCGCCGTAGCCAAACCCGTCACGAGGTTTGTAGCGCCCGGCCCGGAGGTCGCGAAGCAGACGCCTACACGCCCCGAGGAGCGGTAATAGGCGTCCGCTGCGTGCGCGCCCGCCTGCTCGTGACGTACGAGAATATGTTTGACAGGCGAATCGTAAAGCGCGTCGTAGACGGGCATGATCGTACCACCTGGGTGCCCGAAAACAATCTCGACGCCTTCACGCGAGAGCGCGTGGAGCAGCGCCATCGCCCCATTCATCTTTTGGGGTGCGCTCCCTTCGTCTTGTTTTGGCATCTCCATACTGACTCCTTTGCTTTGCCCCTTGGTCTCTAGACTTCGAGCCTCTGCACCAGGTTCCTTGAGTCCCGCCTTTTCACGAATGGACAGTTCATGAAAAAGCCCCCGCCGTTGGTGTGGGCGGGGGCTAGATAGTCGGTCTAGTGCAGCTAGACGACACCCCTCTTCGCTAGAATTACGAGCGCTACGCTGTGGCGTGGGGTGCTATCCATCTAGACGCGAGTATATAAGCGGTGTGAGAGGCTGTCAAGCCTTGGGCGACCACATTCTCCTGTCCTGAACCCGACAAACCCGCTACACCTGGGGAAAGAGCGTAAGGGACGTTTTTATTCCGGCTGACGAAGAGGCAGGTATAGCAATCTCGAGCCCAAACCGCTAAGATGGTTCGTGCGCTAAGTAACGGCGAGAAACTCCGCCTTGAACCCTCAAACATCCAAGCAGCGCAGACGATATCTAAGGTAGGGGATCACTATCGAAACGCTCCGTGTCTCGGGAAATTCCCGGCCCAATTCCGTCGCAGGCGCTATCGCTGCACTCTTGCGCAGCGAACAGGGAGTCGAAGTCCAGGCCATTGGACCACAGGCTGTCAACCAGGCCGTCAAGGCTATTGCCATCGCCCGCGCTTATATCGAACTCGACGGCCTCGATCTAACGACGCAACCGTCTTTCGTCAAGCTCGAGCTGCAAGCTGAAGAGCGCACCGCCGTGCGTTTCGACGTGCGCGCTATTCCCCTCGAGCCCACCGAGTAGATCGAACCCGGCTCAGGACCGTGCGCTTCCCGCCTACCACCCTCTAGTGCTATAAGCAAACCTGAGTACACAGTACTCAGATACGATCTGCTAGACTTGGGCGGTATAAGGGTGTCCTGCTCACGGCTCTGGGACACGGCCTAGGGGGGATTCATGGGTATTGGTGGGTACTACCTTATTGGAATTGTGGCGTTCGTGGTGTCACTGGCGCTGAGCGGTTGGCTGCGCTCGACCTATAACCGCTGGTCGCGGGTCGCCAACACGGCTGGACTTACCGGCGCGCAGGTCGCCGAGGCTATTTTGAAGGCGAACAACATCACTAACGTCCGCGTCGAAGCAACGCGGGGCCAGCTGACCGATCACTACGACCCGCGCTCGAGGGTCGTGCGGCTCTCGGAAGGCATTTATGGCCGGGCGAGCGTGGCAGGCATGGCGGTCGCCGCTCACGAGGTCGGTCACGCCATTCAGCACGCGAAGGCCTACGCACCCCTGCAGTGGCGCAGCGCCCTCGCGCCGGTTGCAAGCATCGGCTCGAACTTCGGCATGATGCTGGCAGTCTTCGGCCTCTTCATCGGTGTCGGTGCGGAGCAAGGGGGAGGCAATATGCTCCTGCAGGTAGGCATCATCCTCTTCTCCGCAGCGGTTCTCTTCCAAGTCATTACGCTACCTGTCGAGTTCGACGCCAGCCGCCGCGCGCTCGTCAACCTCGACCGCATGGGGCTGGTTACCCAGCAAGATAGCGCCGGGGCACGCAGCGTTCTGACAGCTGCCGCGATGACTTACGTCGCTGCTGCGGCCACCTCGATCGCCTACCTGCTCTACTTCATTTCTGCCAGCCGGGACTAGAGATCAGCGCCCGGAACACAGCCCTGCAGGTTCTGCGCCGCGTTCACCGCGGCGCATTTTCTGCTGCGGCGCTCGCGAGTGCGCTCGGCTCGAGCGACCTGAGCGCTCAGGACCGGGGCTTTGTGGCAGCGCTCGTCTACGGCTCGCTCCGTTTCGAACGGGCACTCGACGCGCAGTTATCGCCCTACCTCAAGCGTCCAGACAGCCTACCCCCCGAAGTTCGGGACGCCCTGCGGCTCGGCGCGTTCGAACTGCTCTACCGGGGCACCCCCCGGCACGCCGCCGTGAGCGCCTGGGTCTCCGTCATCAAGGACTATCACGCCCGGCTCGGAGGGCTCGTCAACGCGGTGTTGCGGCGACTCGAGCCCCAGCCTCTGTCTCCCGCGGCGGCAGCGGGCCTGCCTGAATGGCTCTACGCGGACTGGGTGGCGCGGTTTGGTGAGACGCGCGCACGCGACGTTGCCGAAGGCATGAACACTCACGACCCGCTCTGGCTTACGAGCTACAACCCGCAGGCGACGCACGCACTTATCGCTGAAGGTGCCCAGGTACGTCTGGGGCCGCTGGGAGGAACACTCGAGGTGCAACTCAGCCGACCGCTGACCCAGACGCAGGCCTACCGGGACGGCTGGGTGCAACCCCAGAACCCGGCCTCGACGCTGCCGGTGCGCCTGCTCGAGCCCGAACCGGGCGAACAGGTTTACGACCTCGCCAGCGGCAACGGCATCAAGGCGGCGCAGCTTGCCGCAGCCGGGGCTCTGGTCACGAGCATTGAACTCCACGGGGACAAGCTGACGCGGGCCGCGCAGAACCTCGAGCGCCTGGGCTTGGGGGTCACGGGGCTCGAGCACGACCTGCGCACCGTCCCTGACCTGCCCCCCGCCCCTAAGGTTCTTCTCGACGCACCCTGCTCGGGTACAGGAACCCTGCGCGGCAACCCGGAGATCCGCAGCCGCGTGAGCCCGGAGAGCGTCGCTGACCTGGCCGCGCTGCAACGCGATCTACTCACCACCGCTGCCGCGCTGACTGCGCCGGGAGGTACGCTCGTTTACGCCGTGTGCGCACTGACGCGGGAAGAAGGCCCGGAGATGGCTGCGTGGTTTTCACAGACCTTCCCGGCATTCGAAGCCGAACCCTTTCTCTTCGACGTGCCTTCCGTCAATGCACCGGAGGGTTCGACGATTCTGCCGCTCGGCGGCCTCGACGGGTTTTATATCTCTCGCTTCCGACGCCTTCCCTGAGGCCGCTCTACACTGGAGCTATGGCACAACAAGACATCACCCAGCTGAGTGAGCATGTTTATTACCTTGCAGGCGCGGTCAACATGGCACTCGTCGTTGGGCCGAGCCGGGAGGCTGTCGTTGTCGATACGGGCCAAGACAAGGACGCGGGCCGACGCGTCAAGAGAGCGTGTGAGACTCTCGGGGTCCGTCTCGTGGCGATTCTCAACACCCACGCTCACGCCGATCACTTCGGCGGTAACGACTTCCTCGTGCGCGCCCTCGGCGTGCCCGTCTACGCACCCCCCTTCGAGGCCAGCATCATCGAGAGCCCCTACCTC
>JBMDWS010000061.1:0-7984 GCA_048594695.1 Truepera sp.
CGCCTGGCCGGGTCGGACGTGGCGCTCCTCGAGGTCGTCCGCACAGGATTTCCAGCCTTCCCCGGCTGGCTTTTTGCCATCATCGCCTGTATCGCGATTGCCAACACCTGCCTGGTTTCGCTCATCACCAATTCGCGCATCATGTACGGCATGGCAAAAGAGAACGTCGTCCCGCGCATCTTCGCACGCACGCACTATTCGCGCCGCACGCCCTGGGTGGCTATCGTCTTTACGACCGGCGTCGCGCTTCTTCTCATGGTCGGGGTCGGCGCTGAAGGGGTCGATACGCTTGCCAACGCCACCGTCGCCTTCTTGCTGGCTATCTTCGCGCTCGTCTGCTACGCAGCCCTGCGCCTGCGAGACGACAAGGTGCCGCAAGCGCACTACACCGCGCCGACGGCTCTTCTGGGCATCGGTGTGGTCGCTAACACGGCCCTGCTTCTTTACGTTCTGGCGACGGACCTGATGGACCTCTTCGCCGGGGAGATTGCTGCGCGGCAGAGCGTCGTGCTGGTGTGCCTCTTGATGCTCGTGATCGGATTCATTCTCTACTTCATCAATAACGGCGTGCAGCGGCGATTCGAGGCCGGGCGCAACACCACCGGAGGCGCGTAATGCATATCCTTATCGCAACCGACGGCTCCAAGCAGTCGCTCAAGGCCGCGAAGTTTCTCGGCACGCTCTTCAACCCGGCGACCATCGAAAAAGTCACGGTCATTGCCGTCATTCGGCCCCTGGCGGCCGTACCTTTTGCCAATGATTTTTCCGAGGATGAATCCTCTGGTGAAACGAGCATGACCCTGTCTTTTCGCCGTGAGGCCCAGGCAGCTACCGAGCGCATGGCCGAAACCCTGCGCGAGTGTGCACTTCAGGTCAGCACACTCGTTCGCTCCGGCTCTCCCGCCGACGAGATCATTCGCGCAGCCGACGAACTCGAGGCCGACCTCATTGTCGTCGGTGGGCGCGGTAAAGGAACCGTCGGGGCGATCTTTATGGGCAGCGTCGCCTACCGCGTGCTGCACCACGCGCCCTGCCCGGTGCTGGTCACACGCTAGGTTTTCAGTCAAATACGAATACGACCTAGCGCACAATACGACTCCAGCCGCTCCCACTATCGCCAATTTTGCGAATCCTAGCTAAGCGCCCCCCACACCCCTGTAGGGCTTCGGAGGCGCTTAACATCATGTAGATTTCCTTATGCCTATCCTGGATGTATCACCTAAAGTAGCAGAAAAGCTCAAGTATTACGTCTACCTTTATCTTGACCCAACCACAGATGAAATCTTTTACGTCGGTAAAGGTAAAGGAAATAGAGCTCTCAGTCACCTCTATGATGTTTCGGAGTCAGAAAAGGTAAAGAAAATTGGTGACCTCAAAAGTCAAGGTTTAGAACCTAAACTAGAGATTCTGGTCCATGGCCTCGAGAGTGAGGTGGACGCGCTGCGGATCGAGGCGGCGGTTATCGACCTCATGGGCAAGGACAACCTGACAAACCGAGTAAGAGGATGGGGTAGTCGAGTTGTCGGACGCTCGAGTCTTCGTGAACTCCAAACGCTTTATGGCGCGTCACCAGCTCGGATAGACGACCCTGTTCTTCTTATCCGCATCAATCGGCTCTACCGCTACGGAATGAGCGCACAAGAACTCTATGAAGCAACTCGGGGTGTTTGGAGAATCGGAGAGAAGCGCGAAAAGGTTCGTTTTGCTCTCGCCACCTTTCGGGGCATTGTCCGGGAAATTTATGAGGTGGAGACGTGGCATCTCGCTGGTAGCACGAACTACCTCACACGTCCTGCCGAAGAAGTTCAAGTCAGTGGCAGGTGGGAATTCATCGGGCGTGTTGCAGAAAAGGCTGTACGCGATAAATATTTGGACAAAAGCGTCAGTGGCTATTTCTCCAGCTCTTCGCAAAACCCGGTCAAATATGTAAATTGCTGAAACCCGAGGAATCGTGAGGGTATCGGCTAACACTCAAACTACCGTTTTCACGCGCTGGGCTGATATACTCGTATGTTTACACGGAGCCAGGCACCCAGCCCTGTACACCGCCGTGGGCTCTGTATCCAGGCTTAATGGGAGGCATGTTGCAAAACCTTGTTATCCGAGGTGCACGGGCGCACAACCTCAAAAACGTCTCCACCACCCTGCCCCGCAACGCCTTTATCGTCTTTACCGGCGTCTCCGGTTCGGGCAAGTCGACGCTCGCCTTCGACACCATCTACGCCGAGGGACAGCGTCGCTATGTCGAGAGTCTTTCGGCCTACGCCCGGCAGTTTCTGGGCCTCATGGACAAACCCGATGTGGACAGCATCGAAGGGCTGTCCCCAGCGATCAGTATCGACCAGAAGACCACCTCGCACAACCCGCGCTCGACGGTCGGTACGGTCACGGAGATTCACGATTACTTGCGGCTGCTTTTTGCCCGCGTCGGTACGCCACACTGCCCCATCTGCGGGCGGGTGATCGAGCGGCAGTCGGCCTCTGAAATCGTGGACCGGCTCTTGGAACGCTTTCACGACGAGCGGGCCATGATTATCGCGCCGCTCGTCCGCGGTCGCAAGGGCGAGTACAAAAAGCTCTTCGAGAGCCTCAAGAAAGAAGGCTTTGCCCGCGTCCGGGTCGATGGCGAAGTGCAGACCCTGGACGAAGCTCTAAAACTCAGCCTCGAGAAGTACGAAAAGCATGATATCGACGTGGTTGTCGACCGGCTCAAGATCAGCCCCGACGACCGCTCGCGCATGGCCGAATCGGTCGAGCTCGCGCTGCAAAAGGGCGAAGGGCTGATGCGCGTCTTCTTGCCCGATAAGGGCCAGGACGAACTCTTCAGCGAACGCTTCGCCTGCCCCGAGCACGGGACGGTTTTAGAGGAGCTCGAGCCCCGGGCCTTCTCGTTCAACTCACCCTACGGCGCTTGCCCGCACTGCACGGGCCTCGGCAGCCGCTCCGAGTTCGATCCGGCGCTGATTATTCCCGACGACGATCTCTCGATCGGGCAGGGTGCCATTGCGCCCTGGAGCGGGGGGCGCAGCGACGGCAACAAGGTCTTTTACTGGGACCGCATCAAGGCGCTCTCGGAACATCTCGAGTTCGACCTACGCGTGCCCTGGCGCGACTTGCCCACAAAAGTGCAGGACACACTCTTGCGCGGCTCGCAGGAGCCCATCGAGGTCGTCTATCAGCGCGGGGGCCGCGAAACCATGCGCTTCAACGTCGAGTTCGAGGGGATCATCCCGAACCTGGAGCGCCGCCTCCGCGAAGCCAACTCGGACTATGCCCGGGAGAAGCTCGAGGCGTACATGTCGCTCGTACCCTGTCCCAAGTGTCACGGCACCCGCTACAAGCCCGAGGTGCTCTCGGTCACCGTCGAGGGACGAAACATCGCCGAAGTGTCGGGGATGACGGTGCTCGAGGCCCACGACTTTTTTGGCACGCTTGCGCTGCCCGAACCGGGCGGTACCGTCGCCGCGCCTATCATGCGCGAGGTCGGGGCACGGCTCGGATTCCTTGAAAACGTCGGCCTCGATTACCTGACGCTCGACCGAAGCGCCAACACGCTCTCGGGCGGTGAGGCGCAGCGCATCCGCCTCGCCACACAGGTCGGCAGCGGCCTCACGGGCGTGCTCTACGTTCTCGACGAGCCCTCCATCGGCCTGCATCCTCGCGACAACTCGCGCCTCTTGCGAACCCTCTTGCGCCTGCGCGACCTCGGCAACACGCTGATTGTCGTCGAACACGACGAGGAGACCATGCGCGCCGCCGATTACCTCGTCGATTTAGGCCCCGGGGCCGGGGTTCACGGGGGCGAGATCATCGCCGAGGGCCCGCCGGACAAACTCATGCACGACCCAAACTCGCTGACGGCGGCCTACCTGCGCGGCGAAACGAAGATCGACGTGCCGACCAAACGCCGCGGCGGCAACGGTAAGAGTCTCAAAATTTTGGGCGCAACCGAGCACAACCTGAAAAACCTCGATATCGATTTCCCCCTTGGGACACTCACCTGCATTACCGGGGCCTCGGGCTCAGGCAAATCGACGCTGGTTCACCGAATCCTCCACGCCTCGCTCGCCAAGAGTCTCTACCGCGCCAAGGAAGTTCCGGGCGAACATAAGGCCATTCGCGGCACCGAACATATCGATAAGGTGATCGAGATCGACCAGAGCCCCATCGGGCGCACGCCGCGCAGCAACCCCGCGACTTACACGGGCATCTTTACCGAAATTCGCGACCTCTACACCCGCGCTCCCGAGTCGCGCAAACGCGGCTACAAGCCCGGAAGGTTTTCGTTCAACGTCAAGGGAGGCCGCTGCGAGGCCTGCAAGGGCGACGGCACGGTCAAGGTCGAGATGTACTTTTTGCCTGACATCTACGTGCCCTGCGAGGTCTGCAAGGGGGCGCGCTACAACCGCGAAACCTTGGAAGTCAAGATTCGCGGCAAGTCCATCGCCGAGGTGCTCGACATGACCGTCGATGAGGGCGTCGGGTTTTTCGAGAACATTCCTAATATCAACCGCAAGCTGCAACTCATGCAGGACGTAGGCCTCGGCTATATCAAGATCGGTCAGTCCTCCCCGACGCTGTCCGGGGGCGAGGCGCAGCGCGTCAAGCTGGCGTCCGAACTCGGCAAGCGTTCGACGGGCAAGACCCTCTACATTCTCGACGAACCCACGACCGGGCTACACTTCGAGGATGTGCACAAGCTCCTAGGCGTGCTGCAGCGGCTGGTCGACGGAGGAAATACGCTGGTGGTCATCGAACACAACATGGACGTCATCAAAACCGCCGACTGGGTGATCGATCTGGGTCCGGACGGGGGCTCGAGAGGCGGCACGCTGGTCGCCGAGGGCACCCCGGAGACCGTGGCCCAAAACGGGTCGTCTTCAACAGGTGAATATTTGCGGCAGATCCCCGAGATCGCCGCGCGCGTACAGGAGCTTGCCCCCGCATGACCCGCAGTACTGGCCGCACAACCCTCCCTCATCAACTGATCGTCGGCATTTTTATCTTCCTGCTCGCGGGCGTGCTCGCGGTCGCGCCGTTGCCGCTCCCTGCCCGAAGCCTGGGAATCGTGCTCTGCTTTTACAGTGCTTTTGCGTTTGCAGGGTTGCCCTTCGCCTTTGCCACCGCACTTCTTGCCCCACTCGCGGGCCTCCTCACAGGCAGCGGCGACTGGCTCGTGATGCTACCCCTCATGCTCGTTTCGGGCCTGCTCGCGCTGCTTGGGCTCGACTACGCCTGGCGCACACCGGCCCTCGTCGTCTCGCCGCTCCTTTATATTCTGCCTCAACTCTTCGCTTGGCAGCTTTCGCAACGCTCACTCTTTGCCGTAGCACTGCCCTGGCAGCCTTCGGCCCCGGTCTGGCTCGGGCTGCACACGCTGGCGGCCCTTCTAGGCACGCTGGCGGCGCTCCGCTGGGGACGTGCCTACGGCGCAGCGCGCAGGCGCGGGTAAAGGGTGTGAACGACTTCAGGCGGCTCTGGTTTTACTATCTGGCGTCTTTCATGGTGCGCAACTACGCCCGTATTTTTCGTGGCCTTCGCGTCCTGGGCCTGGAACTCGTTCCTAAAGCCGAAGGACGCGGGCTCATTATCGCCGGAAACCATATCTCGAGCTTCGATCCACCACTGATCGGTTCCATCGTTCCGCGCGAGATTCACTTCATGGCCAAGCGTGAGCTTTTCGACAAACAACCCCTGCGCTGGGTCGTCGAACACCTCATGGCCTTCCCTATCGACCGGAGCAAGGGCGATACAAGGGGGATTAAGGAAGCGCTGCGACTTCTCAAGAACGGTACGGCAGTCGGCATCTTCCCACAGGGCACACGAAACGCAGGCGACGCCGCTGCGCTCGACGGAGCCGCGTTTCTGGCCCAACGGGCGAACGTACCGCTGCAACCCGTTGCCATCTATTACGAGCGTGGGCGGCTACACGTGCGCTTCGGCGAGCCGTTGTACCCCAAGGACAAGTCGCGCGAGGAGATGGCAATCCTTACGCAAACCCTGATGAAACGCATCAACGAGCTCATTCCCAAAGATGAGTTAGCTCTACAAACTGCGTCTAGCACAGGCTCTAAGGCCGACACCGTAAAATAACCCGTCCCTGACGTCACAACTCTATTTATGCCGTCAGGGACTTGCTTCTCGCTATGGTCCATGCTAGAGTACCGCGAAGTCAATCTCTGGAGGTAAGGCTGTGGCAAAAGTAAAAACGGTTTCCAAAGCCGATCTCGTCGATATTGTTGCCGACGAAACCAACATGAAGAAAAAAGACGTCAAGACGGTTATCGACACCATGATTGATAATGTCAGCAAGCACCTCAATGCAGGAGATAAGGTCCAACTCACAGGTTTTGGCACCTTCGAGGTGCGCGAGCGCAAGGCTCGCACCGGCGTCAAACCCGGCACCACCGAGAAAATCTCCATCCCGGCGAGCAAGTATCCCGCCTTCAAGCCTGGTAAGGCGCTTAAAGACAAGTTCTAAGCTCCGTATTTCTCTCCCTGCCATGGTCCCTTTCGGGACCTTTTTTTTGAGTCATAAGCAGTAGGCGCACTTCAGTTCGACTTTTTCTGGGTAATCGCACTGATCGTCGAAAATGCATAAAGTCAGACTTATACATTAGCCCCGAGGTGCGATTAGAGGATTTTCGCTGTTCAGGACACGTATTGACATAGATCCTAAAGTGAATTACACTTATCAAAACCGCATGAATATGCAGCATAGCGTGCAAATTACTAAGGAGTACAATCACATGAAGAGCAAGTTTTTGGCGAGTGTAGCCGTGCTGTGCGCTTTTTCCGGTCTGGGCTGGGCTCAGGAGTCTAAAGATCTGGCAGTCTACGCGGCGATGTCCAAGCTCGAGGCTAACGCTGCCGAGGCCGCCGGGGGTCTGGTTATGGTCGTGCTAAACGGCGGGCAGGGCGACTATGCGGAAGCCTACGCCGAAGATGTGACAACCTTTTACGACTACTTGCGCACGATCGAAGCTCTGGACCCAAGCAAGGCCGAGACAGTCGACCAACTCCGCGACGTTTGGGGACCTATCGAAGATGACGGCGAAGACATCATCGCTGAAGTGCAAGGGGGCGCAACAGCTGCCGACCTCACCGACAGAGTCAATTCCTTTTGGGAATCGCTCGATGGCCTCGATGATACCCTCGACGACGCCCTCGAGTCTCTTTTGGCAGACAACAACCTCACTGTCGAGCCGACGCCCCGCGACGACTCTGGCGATACCGATGGCGACGCCGGCGACGATACCGACGGCGACTAGACAAAACCCGGATGTGCCTCTGACCCTGTTCCCACAGGGTCTATTTTTTGCGGGGTCCGAAAGTGAGTACACCACTTGGCTTAGCACCGGTGTGCGCTAGACTCGAGAGCATCATGGGTCTTCTGGACGTTATCGGGCCGGTCATGGTCGGCCCCTCGAGCTCGCATACAGCTGGAGCCTGCCGCCTCGCGCTGCTGGCACGGTTCGGTCTGCTCGAGCCGCCGCGAGAAGCGCATCTCACCTTGCACGGCTCGTTTGCTAAAACCGCCAAAGGCCACGGGACCGACAGGGCGCTCGCCGCCGGGCTCCTCGGGTACTTTCCCGACGACGCCCGCATCCCGGACGCCCTCGAGCACGCCCAGGCTCACGGCCTCGCCATAACCTTCAGCAGCAAGGACCTCGGCGACGTTCACCCGAATACCGTTCAGTTCAGCCTCAAAAACGATCTTGAGGCCCTCGAGTTGACCGGCTCGAGCCTTGGCGGTGGGCTGGTCAAGGTCTTTCGGGTCAGGGGCTTCGACGCGAGCTTTAGTGGTGCGTACCACACGCTCCTTCTCGAGCACCACGACCGACCCGGCGTCATCGCCTCAGTGACCCGTGTCCTGGCCGACGACGCCGTCAACATCGCCACGCTGCACTGCGCCCGCCAGCGCCGGGGCGAACGGGCGATGATGTCGCTGGAACTCGAGCAGGCTCCGTCGCAGTACGTGCTC
>JBMDWS010000062.1:0-5950 GCA_048594695.1 Truepera sp.
GAGAGGAGAGAAACGCATGGCTTTTATCGAAACCGTTCCCGAAGCGGAGGCGACTGGAAAACTCGCCGCACTGTACGCCGCCGACCTCGAGCGCGTTGGCTACGTGGCCAACTACACGCGTATTTTCAGCCACCGCCCTGAAGTCTACGAGGCTTGGGCTGCATTAAACGCCAGCATCAAGGCCAACATGGACCTGCGCCGCTACGAACTTGCCACCCTCGCGGCGGCGCGGGCGCTGCGCTCGAGCTACTGCTGTCTGGCGCATGGCAAGGTGCTGCTCGGGACCATGAGCGAAAGGGAGCTGCTCGAGCTGATACAGGCCGACGCTGGCCTGAGTCCGGCGGAGGAGGCGCTTATGGCCTTCGCCGAAAAAGTCACGCTGCAGTCTCACGCAGTCACGCAAGAGGACGTCGATGGGCTCCGGGCGCACGGGTTCAGCGATCCGGACATCCTCGATATCGTGCTGACCGCGTCGGCACGCAACTTTTTCAGCCGGGTTTTAGACGCCCTTGGTGCGCTGCCGGACGCCGCTTACCGCGACCTGTCGCCCGACCTTCTCGCCGCCCTCAGCGTAGGACGAAGCGCGGAGCCGAAGCCGACCTAAAACACGCGGCGCACTCAGGATGGGTGCGCCGCGTGTTCATGGTTTCTACAGGCTTTACCCGTGCGTGACCCGCTTGGCGAGGGGGCGCTGCGGGGTCAGGAGTGCCCGGTGCGCGGGGCTCAGCCGGACGGCGACCCTGAGGAGGAACTGCGCGGTGTGCCAGCGCAGCCCCCAGCCTCCCGCTTGCACGGCGCGGCGCTGCTCGGCGGCCTCGCGCAGAAAATCCTGATGCTTGTGTCGGCTCAGTTGGATGAGTTTTTCGGCGTGCTCGAGCATCTCTTCTCTCCCTTTGACACGTGGCTTGGGGCACCTTTATTGCGGTCTAGGCGGGCTGTGCGGACTAGCGGCTTCCCTTGTTGTGATAGAGCACCATCGTGAGCGGCGCGAACACGGCGATCAGCACGGTGCAAGCGATCAGCACGGGGGCAAGCAGCTCGAGGCTGCCCCGACCCTCCATGAGTGCCCGCACCGCTGTGACGAGGTGCGTGATCGGATTTAGCGCGACGGCGACCTCGAGCCACTTCGGCATCGTTTCGGGACTGACGAAGATGTTGCTGGCAAACGTCAGGGGAAAGAGGATCATGCTGCTCACACCCATGACCGACTCCGGCGTCGGCATAAAGAGGCCCATCATGGTCCAGATCCATGACAGGCTGAAGGAGAAAAGGAGCAGCAAGAGCACCGCCAGCACCACGCCGACGAGCCCGCCCGCCGGACGAAACCCGAGGATGAGCCCCAGCCCGATCACCACGACCGAGGCGATGGTGTAGCGTCCTGCGTCGCCCAGGAGTGCCCCGACGAGTGGCGCAGGACGCCAGACGGGTAAGGAGCGGAAGCGCTCGAAAACGCCCTTGGAGATGTCGGTATTGAGAGCGAGACCCGTGTAGGCCGTGATAAAGACGACGGCCTGCACCAGAATACCCGGCAGCAGAAACTGCAGGTACGTCCCCGTCGAACCGGCCAGTGCGCCGCCGAAGAGGTAGGTAAAAAGGAGCGTGAACATGACCGGAATGGCGGTCACGTCGAGCAGCTGCCAGGGTACATGTTTGATCTTAAGGAGGGCGCGCCAGCCGAAGGTCAGGGAGGCCGAGAGTGCGTTGGGTGGCTTGGGCCGTTCGCCTGTGGCGAGCACGCAGCGTAGTGCCTGTTCGTCCATCCGTGGGTTCAGCTCGCTCATGCGGCGACCTCCTCGGTGTAATCGGCATTTCCGGGGTCGGTGGCCCGTCCGGTCAGGGAGAAAAACACCTCGTCGAGGCTGGGTTGCCCGAGCGAGAACTTGCTGACGGCGATCCCGGCGTCCGACAGGATGCTGAGCGCACGGGTGGCGCGTTCGGCGTCGCCGGTGCGAACGGAGAGGGCGCAGGCATCGGTCCCTCGCTGCGCCGTGACGCCGAGGACATCCTCGAGCAGCCGTTCGGCGTGCGCGCACTGGGCCGGGTCGCCGAGCGTGAGGTGGAGCGTCCCGGCCCCGACTGAAACCTTGAGCTGCCAGGGTGTGCCCTCGGCAATGACGCGCCCGTTATCGATCACCGCGATGCGCTCGGCGAGCTGATCGGCCTCCTCGAGGTACTGCGTGGTCAGGAGCACCGTTGTGCCTTCGTAGACGAGTGTCCGTACGATGTCCCAGACCTGAGTGCGGCTCCGCGGGTCGAGGCCGGTGGTGGGTTCGTCCAGAAATATTAGGTCCGGTGTGACGACGAGGCTCGCGGCGATGTCGAGACGGCGGCGCATCCCGCCGGAGTAGGTTTTGACGGGCCGCCCGGAGGCCGCCTCCAGCTCGAAGGCGCTCAGCAGCGCCTCGGCCCGGGCGCGGCCCTGACGCCACGAGAAGCCGAGCAGACGGGCGAGTAGGAGGAGGTTCTCGAGCCCTGTCAGCTCCTCGTCGACCGACGCGAACTGCCCGGTCATGCTCACCCGACTCCGCACTGCGTCTGCCTCGCGCAGCACGTCGTAGCCGAGCACACGCGCTGTGCCCGCGTCGGGCCGGAGCAGTGTGGCGAGCATCCGCAGCGTCGTCGTTTTGCCCGCGCCGTTGGGCCCCAAAAAGCCGTAGACCGAACCTGCGGGCACCGCGAGGTCGATGCCCGCGACAGCCTCCGTTTTGCCGAAACGTTTGACGAGCCCCTCCGTTTCGACGGCGAGTGGCGGCGGGGGAATCATGCGCGTGACCGTCCCTTGTTGAGACGCTGTGCGAGCCTGACTATAGGTTTCATCGTGCCTCCTCACAAAAAGGTAGAGCAAAGTTTCCAAAATGTCAATTTTGAGTTTATATTATCGTAAATCTAGCGTAAGGTTTTGTGGTGGGCGAAGGCGGGAGTGTGGGTGGAGTGCGAAGCTTTATTGTCCGAACTGTGAGCTTGCACGCCATGAGTATACCTCAAATATTAAGGTATTTGCAACGCTAACAATGACGTTTTCAGAACACCCCATCCCGACTTTTAACGCAGTGTCAGTACACGACCGGAACGGCGTCGGGATAGCGAAAGACGTTTTTGGGCTGATAGCGAATGTTTGAGGCCAGGGACAAGTTCGGTACGTGCGTGATGAGGGCGTGCAGGGCGTGTTTCAGCTCGAGCCGGGCCAGCGGCGCACCGATGCAGTAGTGCAGCCCCAGCCCGAACGATAGGTGCGGATTCGGATTGCGGGTGAGGTCGAAGGTCTCTGGTGCATGAAATACCGTTTCGTCACGGTTGCCCGAGGCGTAGTAGAGGCACAGGCGCGTGCCCCGGGGCCAGGAGAAGCCGCCGTACTCGAGGTCTTCGCGGACCACGCGCTCGAAAAACTGCAGCGGCGTGTCGAAGCGCAGCGCCTCCTCGATGGCGGTGTCGAGCAGCGTATTGAGACCCTCGGGCTGCGCCTTGAGCGCCGCCCAGACGTCTGGCCTCGAGAGGATCGCAACCATCCCGTTCCCCACGACGTTGACCACGGCTTCGTGCCCCGCATCGAGAAACAGGATGGCGTTGGCGACGATCTCGCTTTCGCTGAGTCGCTCACGGTCGGCGTCGTGCAGCGCGACCATGCGGCTGATGAGGTCGTCCTGGGGCTCAGCGCGTTTGCGCTCGATAAGCTCACGAACATAACCCGCGAACTCGTGGGCAGCGCGGCTCGCAGCCGCTTCCATCGCCGGAGTCCGCTCGGGTTCGAACATGCCGATAATAGCCTTGGACCAGGGAACGAGGAGGTGCCGGTCGCCCTCCGGCACACCCAGAAGCTCCGCGATGACGGTCACGGGGATGGCCTCGGCAAAGTCGCTGAGGAGTTCGGCGCGGCGTTCAGGGTGGGCGCTCAGGCGCTCGGCCTGCGCCCTACAGATCGCCGCGATCTTGCTGTCCAGTGCCCGCACATGTTTGGGCGTAAACACGTCCTGCACGGCGGTCTTGATGCGTGTGTGATCGGGGGGCTCGAGTTCTAGAAGCGACCCGTCCTGAATATCGTCGAACGGGGCGTGGGCGGGATTCAGCCGGACCTTGACGTTGCTGAGGACGCGCCCGAGCCGTCGGTCGCGCAGAAGCGCGGAGATATCCGGGTGCCGCGTGACGATCCACTTGCCCCACGGTTCGTAAAAGAAGATGGGGCGCGCTCTCCGAAGGTGAGCGTAGACCGGGTAGGGGTTTTGCAAAAATTCGGGATCGGTCGGGTCGAAGGGAACGGTCATGAAACATACTCTAGCGGGCTTTGCCCGTTAGAGTGGGGCCGTGTCGTCTGCCCATCGTCCTAGCCTCCTCGCTGTCACCGCGGCGCATATCACTGTAGACATGCACACCGGGTCGCTGGTGGTGCTGCTGCCCCTGCTGCTCGCGAGCTTCGACCTCTCGTACGCGTCGGCAGCGGCGATCATCACTGCCAACAATCTCGTCATCGCCGTTGCTCAGCCGCTTTTCGGCATCTTCGGGGATAAGCGCTCGCTGACCTGGCTCGTCTGGGCTGGCTGCGCGCTCGCGGGCGCGGCGATGGTATCGGTGCTTTTTATTCCAAGCTACGCGCTGGTGCTGCCGGTCGTGATGCTCTCGGGCATCGGCTCGGCGGCCTTTCACCCGGAGGCGCTCTCGAGAATCCGCGCCGTCAGTGGTCGGCTGGTGGCGACGGGCGCGTCGGTCTTTTTTGCTGGAGGCAACGTCGGTTTCGCCCTCGGCCCGACGCTGGCGACGGTGTTCACGCAGCGCTTCGGCAGGCCCGGCGCTCTCATCATGATCGTTCCGACTCTCCTGGCACTCGCGGGGCTGGCGACGCAGTGGCGAGTCATCCGCCGGGCCCGAGATGCCACTGCCGGACGCACCGTCGTGACCGAGAACCGTGGGCGGGCCGAAGTCGCCGGGCTCGTCGGCTTCCTGATGCTCCTCATCATCCTGCGCAGCACCACCATCGGCGGACTGCAAACCTTTCTGCCGCTCTACTTTGCTGAAACGGGTACGCTCTCGCCCGAGGGCGCGGCCTTTCTCGTGACGCTGCTGCTGATTTCGGGGGTGGCGGGCACGCTCAGCGGCGGCATGATTGCCGAGCGGATCGGGCGCAAGGCGATGATGGCGGGCAGCATGATCACCGCGCTCATCGGGCTTTACGCCTTTTTGCACACGGACGGACTGCTGCGTATGGTGGCGCTCGTGGTGAGTGGCTCGAGCATCAGCGCGGCGTGGCCTGTGATCGTTGTGATGATTCAGGAAGCGCTGCCGAGGCGGGTCGGTCTGGCTTCGGGGCTTTCGCTCGGGACGGCGTATGGCGCGACAGGTCTCGGGATTGCCGCGCTCGGCGCTCTGGCGGACGCGGCGGGGCTACAGGTCACCATGAACGTCATCACGCTCCTGCCGCTCGGGGTGCTGGCGTTGACGCTGCTGTTGCCGGAGCGGGTCGCGGGGAGAAGGCTGGCGGCGGAGTAAGGCGAAAGATACCTGCAGAGTTGTCAGAGCGCGCCACTTGCTCGAGACGAACCTAACCCCTCAAGTCCACCGCTTTCAAGAATCTAGGGTGAGACGAGCGACGACCTCTCTATCCTCGTACTCGCCTGTTTCGATAAATCCGATAGAGGCGTAAACGCGCTTTGCCGCCACATTTTCTGGTTCGTAAGACAGTGCGAAACGGGTGTGGCTGTGCGCTTGATTCAGCATCGCGATGGTGGCCTCGACCGCGCGTGTTCCGTATCCCTTACTCTGGTGGTTTTCGTCTATGAGGATACCGCCTAGCCAGCAGCTCGAGTCCTCCGGGTCGACGCCCCACATGCAAAAGCCGATGACCCGACCCTCGAGCATGAACGCCAAAGGCTGCCATACCCCCTCGTAACAGCAGAGCGCGAGGTAGTAGGCGGGTGAGGCTACGAAGGTCTGTTGCTCCGCTTTGACTTGAAGCCTCGCA
>JBMDWS010000063.1:0-8898 GCA_048594695.1 Truepera sp.
AAGACGCAGGTCTTCGTCAATTACGAGGGCGACCACTACCGCACCCGCCTGACGCACACGCTCGAGGTCGCGCAGGTCGCCAAGAGCATTACCCGGGCGCTCGGCTTAAACGACGACCTCGCCGAGACCATCGCGCTCGCCCACGACCTCGGACACCCGCCTTTTGGTCACGCGGGCGAACGCACCCTCGACCGGCTGGCGCAGGGTGTGGGCGGCTTCGACCACAACAAGCAGTCCCTCAGGGTCGTCACCGAACTCGAGCAGCGCTACCCGGCCTTTCCCGGTCTCAACCTGACCTGGGAGACGCTCGAAGGCATCATGAAGCACGAAACCGAGTACGACCTGCCCGGTCAGGCCTGGGACCCCGACAAGCAGCCGTCTCTGGAGGCGCAGGTCGTCAACCTCGCCGACGAACTCGCCTACAACGCGCACGATCTCGAGGACGGTCTGCGCGGCGGGCACCTGAGCGCCCCGCAGGTCGTGGAAGTCCCGATCATCGCTGAACTCTTTGGCACATTGGGGTTAGAACCCACGCGCTTTGGCAGCCCCGAGCGCTACATCCTGATTCGCGAACTCCTGGGCCTGACCATCGAGAGCGTCATTTTAGAGACCGACCGCCAGATCACGGCCCACGCGATAGAGACGCTCGAGGATGTGCGGAACGCTCCCGGCAAACTCGTCTGTACCGAGCCGCAGCGCCACGCGCAGCTCGCCGAACTCAAGAGGTTTCTCTACCAGAACCTCTACTATCACTACCGCCAGATTCGAATGACGAAAAAAGCCGACAGAATCCTCACCGACCTCTTTAATGCCTACCTCGAAACGCCCAGGATGCTGCCCTGGGACTTGCAACGCCGCGCTTCTGACAAGGGCCTTGAGCGCACCGTGACCGATTACCTCGCGGGCATGACCGACCGCTACGCCACCGAGGAGTATATGCGCCTGTTCGACCCGCGCACCCTGACTTAAGGTAGCTTTAAGCCGATGTTAAGTTTATTTTCTATACTTAACATCGGAGGACAATCATGGTGCGTCGAGCAAGGGTAGTGAAGGGTATGACGGTGGGTCTTGCAGCCTCTAGCCTTCTGGTAGGGTGCAGCTTGATCGGTTATCAGGGCGACCTGAGTCGGAGTCTGACAACCTGCCAGCAACTCGAGGCCGAAAACGGCGGGTACTACCGCTATGAAACGAGCTTTGCCTCGTGGCCGGTTTTGGCACCAAGACGACGCTCACAGTGCAGGGCAAAAAGGTGATCGCCCGCGCCTACGAAGCGTATACGCAAGACGGCAACACGGGTGAGACGACCGTAACCGAGAGCTGGCTCGAAGAAGGTTCAGCCATTGGTAGCCACGACGTTGGGGCCGATCCGGTGACAATCGACACGCTCTATGCCACCTGCCGCAGTGACGTTTTGAGTCAGAGCCCTTTAGCGAACACGATCTATCTGGAGTTTCGCGACGACGGGGTACTCCGTTCGTGCGAGTACGTTCCCAAAGACTGCCTCGATGACTGCTCGAGCGGCGTCAATATCAGTATTCTCGAGTTTCTTGCCAAAAACGAGTAAAGTGCGGGCCAAAGAGGTCAATCATGACGCAAAAATACTCAGCCTGTCCCTCGGTCGGTGCCGCCTCGACCCCAGGAGGTGCCGACCCCTTCTGACCGACCGAAAGTAGAGTCACCCCCTGGTTTACACGTTTGAAAACCCCGACCCTTCGGACAGTACACTCCGCACCTTCAGCACGCGCAACCATCCCCTCGGCGAAAGTGTCCTCGAGATACTCGAGCGAAACCTGCAAGCAGGTAAGGTCTCGCCTGGCGACCTCTGGCTCCTGAGCGACGCGCACCGGAAGATACACGCGGCCTTCACACGCCGACCCTATCCCGGTCAACCCGGCTGGCGGCTCGGCACCCTTCGCACCACGCCCGACATCCCCGACGACGCGGCGACGGTTCTCTTTACCCGAATCCGTGACATGTCCACCCAGAGCGTCCCCCTTCACCTCGTCTACGACGACACGAGCGCCAGAGATTTCGGTGCGCTCCCGGCTCGCTGCGGCTGGCAGGGCGGCGACGACTACAGCATCTCCTTCCGCACCGACCTGAGTAACCGGGACGACCTCGTGCCCGACCCGGCAGCGGTGAGGCTCGAGCTTGACGCACTCTTTAGCGCCGCGTTCCGGACCTTTTACGAAACCGTATGGCAAGCGAAAAAGCATCCATCCGACGCACGGACACTCTTGGAAACCCTGCCCACCCTTCACGCTTTCGCGGAGCAAGGCGGCGGCGAACTCCACGCCCTGCGGGACGGGGACACTGCTATCGGCATGGGCATCGTCACGACCTTAACGGCAGCAGGCGAGCGGGCTGCCGGGATCAACATGCTCGGTGTTTCACTCGGCGCCCGTGGTCGGGGCTGGGGCAAACGCCTCCACCGCCACCTGATGTGGGTGGCACAGGGCCGTGCGCCGCTCTACCTCGGCCATACCGACTCGAGCAACACTCCCATGCTGCGGCTTTTTGAAGTCAACGGCTGCACACCCAGCGGCAAGCAATGGGAACTCGAGCCCGTCTGAACTCTCGCCAAAAGAAAGGGGGCGACGTGTACACACGTCGCCCCCTTGTTTACTTCTGAATCTTACTTCTCGCCGATGCCCCGCGCCGTTCCGAGGAGGTCGCCCGTCGAAACGTTCCGGAACCAGGCCGAGCCCAGGCTCGGGGTGTCTATTTTGACCATCACCCACGGGTTGGTGAGAGCCTGCGTGGTGATACTGCCGGGCGCGGGTTCGGTGATCGCCACGTCGAGGTAGAGTTCGCCGTCTTGCAGCGCGACGTTTTGCACCTCGACGCTGTAGCCACCGGTCGAACGGGTACCCAGAAACACCGCCGCGACGCTCGAGCGTCCAAAATCCACCTCAGGCAAGGGGGGCGACTCTACCATAGAGCCGTGGGCGCGGCCCCAGAGCATCTCCAAGCCTGCTTCGCTGGTGACGAGTTCGTAGCTCGGGCTGTCGCCGCCCGTGGCCTGCGTGCCGCGCGCCAAAACCTCCCAGTCGGGGTTGGTGTCGGGGTTTGTCGGGGTCGGCGTTACCGCCACGGTGGTCAGTCCCTTCTGCACCACTAGCGCCGTACTCAGGTAAGCCCCGAGGCCGTTCGCCTGCCGGGTGCGGTCTTTGGGCTGGGCGAGTGCCGTCACCACGACGGGGCCACGCGCCTCGAGGTTGCGCTGAAAAACTTCCGCCTCGGCCCTTGTCAGCTCACCAAGGCCGTAGAGCCCCTCGATACGCTGGCGCGGCACCACACGGCTGCTGTAGCCTGCCCGAAGCTCGTCCGCTACGGTAAACCAGGCGTCGCCGTCGTAGTAGAGGATGCCCAGCACATCCTGCTCGGCGCTGACCATCAGGTCTGTCGAATAGGGTACGCGCTGCACCACCACGGGCGCGTTGCCAAGGGGTGCAACCGCTTCCTCGAGGTAGGGGGCGTCGTCGATGAGGAGCGCCGACGGCACGCTGAGCGGATCGTCCGAAGGCCCCCGGGTCAGCTTGACAGGCTCGCCCGAGACAGTCAACTCGGCAGGCTCACCGTAAAAGTAACCATAGATCGTTCCGGCAGCAGGGGTGTAGAGCGCCACATCGTGCAGGGTAGGCGCACCCCGTTGGAAGGCGGGCAGGCACCCGGCAAGCAGCAGCAGAGAGAGAAGGGGCAGTGTCAAGCCTCTAAACCTAGTCATGGCGCTACTCTAGCACCTTGGCAAGAACCGTTTTCACCGAGCAGATTAGAGCGTAGATTTAGAGTGTGCTGCGTGTTTTGATAGTTTCTCTCTTCGTTTTTCTCCCCTACGCACCCAGCCGCACGGAGGCCGGGGAGTCCCATGCGCTCGCCGGGCCTGACGTGCTCGTCGTCGGTAGCGAGCCCGAAGGCGTGATGGCGGCGGTCGCAGCGGCCGAGACCGGAGCGCGTACCGTCCTCGTCACACGCGACGCGCGCGTCGGAGGTCTTTTCGTCCTGGGCGAACTCAACATGCTCGACCTGCGCGGCGAAACGCGTTTGCAACGCGGGCTTTTCGAGCGGTGGTGGACGCGCGTCGGAGGCCACTCCGCCTTCGACGTGGCGCGGGCCGAGAATGTTTTTAGCGAGATGCTGGCGGAAGCCGGGGTTATGGTCAGGCTGGAGACAGGCAGCCTCGAGCCCCTGGTACAGTCGGGCCGCGTCATCGGGATGCGCAGCGACGCGGGCACCCTCTACGCCGAGCAGGTCATCGACGCGACCGCCGATGGCGACCTCGCGGCAGCGGCAGGTGTGCCCTTTACGCTGGGCTTCAGCTCGCTGGGGCTCGAGGAACGTATGGCGGACACGCTGATTTTCCGGCTTCACGGCGTGAACTGGCAAGAACTCGCCCTTGACATCCGGGCACGCGGCCCGACCTACGCCCAGATCGACGCGCGCGCGGCCTGGGGCGCGTTCGGCGGCTACCCGGCGGCGTACCCGGCACAGCAACCGGGCGTCCGCTTGCGCGGGCTCAACCTCGGGCGGCAGGACGATGGCTCGGTACTGGTCAACGCGCTCCTGCTCTATGGTCCTTACGGGAGGCAAGAGAGGGCACTGGCGCGGGGTCGTCTCGAGCTGCCCCATATTGTGCGCTACCTGCGTGGGCTGCCGGGGCTTGGGGGAGCCACGCTTGCCGGAAGCGCCGAACAGCTCTACGTGCGGGAGTCGCGGCACTTCGCCACGCGCTGCCGCCTCACAGTCGACGATGTGCTGGACAACCGCGTAACCGGGGACGCGGTCGCTGCCGGAGGCTACCCGCTCGACGTGCAAACCCTGACACCCGAGGATAACGGCTACGTCTACGGCGTGCCGGAAGTCTACGGCCTACGGCTTTGCGTGAGTCTGCCTCAGCACCTCGACAACCTCTGGATCGTCGGCAAAACCGCAGGGTACGACCCGCTGGCAGCCTCGTCGGCGCGAGTCGTGCCACTCGGCATGGCGCTCGGTGAGGCGGTCGGCGTTGCAGCGGCGACCTCGAGTGCTGCAGGGATAGGCGCGCACGCATTCGCCGAGAATCCTTCTCACCTTCAGGCACTCCGCACGCTCCTCGAGGCCCGCGGCGCCTACCTTCCGCCTGTCGTGGCGCGCACACCCACCGGCCCCCACCGTCATCCGGCCTATGGGGCCTACCGGACGCTACTTCGCCGGGGCCTCGCGCTGGGGGGTTACACCAACGACCCGCGCCTCGACGAAACCATGCCCGGCGAGGGCTTTCTCAATCTCCTTACCCACGTCGGTCAACGGTTCTGGGGCAATACTGAGCTGAGGGAGACGCTCGAGCGAGCTTTTCCGGAATTGAGCCCCACACTCACGCCTGCTGTCGCCCACGCACTCACCCACTACGCGAGCCGCACACTCGGTGTGAGCGCCGAAGCCCCTGCGCTACCCCCGCGAGACCTAACAAGAGGCGACGCTTACCGTCTGGCAGCGGCACTAGCGCAGGGAAGTAGAGAGTAGAGAATCTTGCTAGAGTGCAGTAAGCCCCTAAGAGTCCGACTGGAGCGTGCTACACGATGTCCCAAACCCGCCTGTTGTCCAAGCCCGTAACCCGCCGCTGGCTCCTCAAGCGAACCGGACAGACCACGCTGGGCGCCCTGACCTTTTCCGCTCTGGGGGGATGTATGCAGACAGAACCCAACGTGCCGCTCCCCGACCGTCAAGCCTGGGACGCGCTCGACGCGACCATTCGGGGCTGGTGGGACGGCGACATCAAAACCGCTACAGAGGCCGATGTTGCGGCTGACCCGAAAGGGACGCTCCTCTATCTGCCCCGTCCCTATCTGACTCCCGGCGGCAGCGAGGCAGCCTTTAACGAGATGTACGGCTGGGACACCTTTTTTATCAATCTAGGGCTGCTGGCGCACGGACGCCTCGACCTTGTCCTCAACCATATCCTCAATCACCTTCACATGATTGACACTTACGGGGTAGTGCTAAACGGCAACCGCACCTACTACCTCGGACGCTCGCAGCCACCGCTTCTAGCCGAGAGCGTTCGGCTTTATCTGGAAGAGGGTGGAGAGGCAGACGTCGCGGCGCGGGCCTATGGCTTGCTCGAGCAAGAGTATGAAGGCTACTGGCAGGCCGAGCACCACACGACCCCGGTAGGTCTCGCGACAAACCGCGACCTTCTCGAGGAAGGCTTGCGGGCAGAGCTCGCCGCCGAGGCCGAAACCGGGCTGGACTTCACCGCTATCTACGGCGGTGACGTGCGCCGCTGTGTACCGCTCGTGACGAACTGCGCCCTTGTGCAATACGCCCGGGCACTCTCGGACATCGCGGCGCGACTGGACGACCCTGAGGGTGCAGGGAAGTGGCAGACCGAAGCCGACAGACGAGCCGGACGCATCCGCGACCTATGCTGGGACGAAGAGGCGGGCTTTTTTCTCGAGTACGACTATGTGGACGGCAAGCGCCTGCCCTACCTCTCGGTCTGTGCCTACTGGACGCTCTGGGCGGGTGTGGCAACGCCTGAGCAGGCCGCAACCCTCGTCAGGAAGCTGGGGCGTTTCGAACAACCTCACGGCCTGAGCGTAACCGACAAGACCTACCCTAGCCCGCACCCGGAATTTACCAACCTTCAGTGGGCCTATCCGCTGGGCTGGCCCCCGCTGCAGATCATCGCGGTAGAAGGCTTGGCACGCTACGGGTACACCCGCGAGGCTGAACGCATCGCCCGGCGCTTTATCGGGATGATGCTCGCGCAGTACGCCGAAACGGACAAACTCTGGGAGGTCTATAATGCTGTCACAGGCACAACCGACGTTCCGATTGAACGCTATCCGCCCTATGCGCTTCACGGCTGGTCTTCAGCGGCGGTTGTCGTTCTCGGCAGAAGGATCTTCTCTTGAAACTCGCCCTAATCTCCGACACGCACGGCAACCTCTCGGCGCTCGAGGCTGCCCTTGCAGACATCGAACAGCTTGGGGCCGACCGCGTCGTTTGCCTGGGGGACGTGGCGAGTTTCGGACCGCAACCGCAGGAAACGCTCAGGCGGGTTCAGGCACTCGGCTGCCCCGTCGTTCTGGGGAACACCGACGCCTACTTGCTAAAGCCGCGTACCCTGCAGGACATCGCCAAGCCCAAGGCCGATACACCCCTCACGCTCGATATCGAAAGCTGGTGCGCCGAAAGGCTTGACGACAGCGACCGCGACTTTATCCGCACCTTTCAGGAGACTGTCCGGCTCGAGCTTGGCGGCCTCGACATCCTCTGTTTTCACGCCTCGCCCCGAAACTACAACGACATCATCACGGCCAACACGCCGGACGGTGAACTTGCCACCTACCTTGAAACCCGCGCCCCGCTGATGTTCGGCGGGCACACGCACACCCAGCTCCTGCGCCGCTTTCAAGACACGACGTTTATCAATCCCGGTAGCATCGGGCTACCCCACGAGATTCTGGTAGACGGCACGGCGCGAAATCCCGCCCGGGCCGAGTACGCCCTGCTCGAGGTCGTTCGCGGTCAGCCGAGCGTGACCTTTCGCCGCGTGCCTTACGACTTGGGGCCACTTCTAGAAGCGGTCGAGGCGAGCGGAATGCCGCATGGCGAGGTGTGGGCGGCAGACTTCTCAGGCGAGCCCGCTCCTTAGCGCCTCGACGAACTGCTGCGCCGTGCGGCCCGAGTAGCCGTTGCCCCAGTCGGCAAAGCGTACGGCCTTTTGCTCGAGGTCGTCGTCCACGAGACCATCTTGCGCCGCGAGGCTGCGGACGATCGCCAGATACTTACGCTGCGTCGCGTCCGGGAAGGTAATCACCAGCCCGAAACGGTCCGAGAGCGCCAGCCGTTCGTGCTGCGTGTCCCAGGCGAGCGGGTCGTCGTTCAGGGGATCCGGGCGGTCGGAAAAGCGCTCAGAGACGAGGTGGCGGCGGTTACTCGTGGCGTAGACGCGCACGTTGTCGGGTCGCCCGGAGAGCGACCCCTCGAGCAGCGACTTAAGCGGCCCATAAGTACCCGAATCGCTGCCGAAGGCCAGATCGTCGACAAACAGCAGGTAGCGGTGCGGCCCGCCCCGGAGGCGGCCCAGGATGTCGGGCAGCTCCGCCAGGTGCTCCGGCGTTACCTCGACAAAGCGCAGGCCGTCTGCCGCGTAGCGCCCGCCCAGGGAGCGAACAGCAGTGGACTTGCCGCTGCCGCGTGGACCGTAGAGAAGCGTGTGCTGCGCGGGCTCCCCACGCAAAAAGGCTTCGGTATTGAGGTGTAGGCGCGAGAGTGGACCCTCGAGGCCGACGAGGCGCGACACATCGGTCCAGGCAGGCTGAGTGACGCCCTGCAGCGTGCCGCCCACCCAGCGAAAGGCTGGAAAGCGGGCCATGTCGCCCGTGCCGTTCGTACGGTAGGCCGTAAGGAGCGCGTCCAGAACCTCTGCCACGGTGCCAGAACAGAGCCGTTCGCGGAGCAGAGCGACTGCACCCTCCTGTAATGGAGCCAGCGCCTCGAGCGGCGGCACGTCTTCTTTCAGGATGTCCGCAACGACGGTCTGCCAGTCGTGTCGGACGAGAGACAGGAGATGCGTCAGGTCGTGCTGCGCCCCCTCCAGTACACCGTGGGGAGGCTGCGCCGCAACCTTCGCGAGCGCCGACGGGCCGTAAAACAGAGCACTTGCTACGGCCTCCGGGAGGTCCGAATGTCCGGCTTCGGTCAGCGCTGCGTAGAGTTCGGTATAAGCCGACGCCACAACCCCCGACTCCCGGCTGAGCTGCGCCCCGGCGAGTAGGGCAAGCGGCCCGAACCACGGTTCATCCTGAAGTGCGCGAAAAATATACATCCAGACTCCTAGGGAGAGCTGTCCCGGCCCTCGTTTTGTCCCGCCAGTTTGACACGCAGCTCAGGCAGGGCGTACGCCATCGC
>JBMDWS010000064.1:0-3099 GCA_048594695.1 Truepera sp.
CACCTATACCAATCCAGTACGCACCATAACATTAGCGCGCCTAAATACTGCCCTTAAACGGCCTGTCATTATGCCCCTGCTGCACCTGACAATCTGGCTCTCGCCTTTTGTGTGGCTGATGAATGTGCTGAGCTATGTGAACGGCAACTCGCATGTGTTTGGCAAGCTAACAGGCTTTGGTGGTACAGAGACGTGGCAGGAGGTTGATTTTTCAACCCGCTACAACCTCTACATGTCACCTGCGGTATTAGCAAAAGGGATGTTCGGCATGCTGCGTTACGACGCGAGCGCAACCCTAAAGACGATCAGGGTGCCGACCCTAGTGGTCGTTGGTGACCGTGATCCAGTATGCAAACCGGACGCTGGCGAGCATATCAGCCGGGAGGTGCCGAACGCTGAGCTAGCGCCGCTTGCGCCTGCCAAGCATAACGGATTTATGGAGCACCACAAGGAGTTCGGGACGCTTGTCGCGGATTTTGCCAGCAACTGCTTTCAAAACGTACCTGCGATTCGAGAGACAGCCGCCGCTGCTGGCACAACGAGTCAGTCGTGAGCATACCAAACGTCAAAAAAGTCCTCGTTATCAGGAACCCAGCTTCAGGTCAGGGTGACCCAGAGGCATTACGCAAGACTCTCGAGGAAACTTTAAAGACAAAAGGAGTCACCTACGAGATCAGAGACACAGAGGGTGAGGGCGACGCCCTGAAGTGGGCACAGGAGGCAAAGGATGTCGATCTGGTCATCGCCTCAGGCGGCGACGGCACCATCATGGAGGCCATGAGCGGACTCATCAAGAATGACCTGCCTATCCCGCTTGCCCAGCTTCCTGCGGGTACAGCCAACCTACTCGCCCGCGCTTTCGGTATTCCCACCGACCCCGCCGAAGCTTTGGAGGTGGCTCTCTCGGGTGTTGCCGTCTCGACCGACGTCGGCTACCTTCCTAATCACGACCGCTACTTCGCGTTGGTTGCGGGAGCGGGCTGGCATGCGCAGCTGGTCGAGGACGCTTCTCGTGACCTCAAGAACAAGCTCGGGGTGTTCGCCTATCTCGTGACCGGCATCAAGAACCTGTTCAAGCTGCAGCGCTCTCGTATTGACCTTGAGATTGACGGTAAGCGTCAGCGTTACCGCGCTAATACTGTAATGATTATCAACATCGGGGAAATTGTTGGGGTTGATCTCAAGATGGGCCAGAACATCAGTGCCCATGACGGCAAGCTCGACCTGTCCGTCGCCTCACCCCAAACTTTATTTGAAGTGCTCCGCCTAACGTTTCGGATGTTGACCAAACAGTACGACAGTTACAGCGACCTGAAGTACTTCTCGGCTTCTAGCTTTCGGGTCACGGCGACGCCGCCCCTCGAAGTCCAAATTGATGGTGAGTCCATCGGGCAGACGCCACTTTATGCCGAGTCCGTGCCCAACGGTGCCCTGCTCATCGTTCCCGAAGCCTACGCTAAGGAAAAAGGCTTAAGGGACGCTCGTACCGCTGCCTGAGGCGCGGGGGCCGTCTGACAAGAGTCATTGCGATGTGGTTCTCAAGGCGCTACGCACCAACGTCGCTTTAGCCCCTAACTTAGGCGTTACCGTCTGCTCATGTCACCTCACCCGAAAAGCACGAAAGACCGAACGCTAATGTCGGTTATCGCACGCCCCGAGGCCCGCTGATGGCGACTCGAACATATGAAGATCTGGGAGTTTGTGGAGAGTAAGCACGCCCGGGCAGGTTACGTGTGCCTAGAGGCTTATGAGGCTGATTATGTGTTCCGCATTGGTGGCTTTTCCCAGCTCGGGCGCGAGTCAGTCCGCACGCTCTGCATATAGCAAAGGCAAACGTAATGCCCTCATTATTTTCTACCTCTCTGTGGCCAGACACCAACACCGCTCGTCTTAGGAGGCCTAGGCTAGCCCTCTAGCGAACAGGGGAACACCATGAGCGAGTTCGAGCACGCCACCACCATCGACGCGTCAGCCGATGAAGTCTACGCCTTCATCTCCAAAGTAGAAAACCTGCCTAAATACCTACCCACCACCAAGAGGGCCCAGCCGCAAAAGGGCGAGCGCGTCAGGGTTCAGGGCGAAGCCGCCGGGCACCCTTACGACGCCGACGGCTACTTCCGCCAGAACGACGGGAGTAAGCGGCTCGAGTGGGGGGCAGACGAGCACTACTACTCAGGCTGGCTGCAGGTGGACGAACAGGGTGAGGGGGCGAGCATGACGGTGCACCTGTCGTTCTCGGGCGGGCCCCCTAAGGGGCAGGGCGAAGATCCTGCAGCGTCAGACGAGGGACCGAACCAGGAGCAGATCCAGGAGGGGCTGGTGGCGGCTTTAGAGTCGATCAAGAACTTTGTCGAGGAGGGACGATCGGGCGGTAAGGAAGAACCTAGCGCCGCTACCTGAAATTCACGCATATAACACTGGAAACGGGAAGACACAAAAACAAAGTTCCTTATATGCTGCTGCTGTCCTCGCGGCTTGTGTTCTCCCCTAGCAATCTAATTAGACGGATGTATCTCTGAGGGTTTGACATTCTGCTTCTCTCAGTAGGTTCTTTCACTGTGAACATGGACTTAGAACGCTTACAGAATGTCGCGTCGAGATGTTAGAGAGGTAAATAATGACTATTACTCGTATTCCTGGCCGGACACTGCCTAGCTGGCCGCAAGCTATAAAACTTCCGGAAACTCAAGCTCTTGAAAGGAACCTGACCGTCGATGCTTGCGTTGTCGGGGCTGGCATCGCAGGGCTAACGACCGCCTACATGCTGGCTCGCGAAGGTCGCTCGGTAGTGGTCCTAGATAAAGGGCTGGTGGGTAGCGGGAACACCGGTAGGACGACGGCTCAAGCTTCTAACGCTCTCGACGACCGTTACAGCGAGCTGCTACATGTGCACGGTGAAGAGAAGGCGCGGCTCGCTGCCCAGAGTCACATAGCGGCTATCGACATGATCGAAACGATCGTTCGCGAGGAGAAGATCGACTGCGCTTTCGAGCGGATCGACGGCTACCTCATCGCGCCGCCAGGGGACGCGAGTGATGTGCTTGAGGAGGAACTTGAGGCTGCCCGGCAAGTTGGGCTCCCCGATGTCCAAAAAATTAG
>JBMDWS010000065.1:0-7373 GCA_048594695.1 Truepera sp.
AACGTAAATCCGTTAACCCCCAGCGAGGGGGGTGTGGTGTTTTTAAACCACGGGGGCGGGGTGCAACCCCGCGCCACGCTTCTTTTTATTCTGGATCATTGCTCGGGCTCTGGTGCCCGACATTTCAGCCAAAGGACTATCCAGAATCTCTTCATGTTTCTTATAATGGCAAGCTAGCGCCACCGCATACCTTAATTTTTGAGGTATTATGACTCCGATTGGAGAGATATAGAGAGGTGGCAGTGGGTGCGTCCGTCTTAACCGTCCGTTAAAGAACCCGTGCTCTATTAGACGCTTGGACACCCGGTGAAAGAGGTGAGTGTGGCTGTCAGTCTTTCCCAAGTCGCAGAAACGAAACGAGAATTTACCGTCGAAGGGGGCTATACCTACGACACCAGCGGGCCTGTCCGCTGGATCCTGTCGCACCTCCGGCGCTATCCGCTCCTGATCCTTAGCTTTGCACTAGCGGCGCTCTTCACGCAGGGCCTCTTCTCAGCGGTCCCGCGCATCACCGGGCTGGCGTTCGACGAGGTAACAAGAGCCGAACCCAACCTGCAGCGGCTCTTCTGGATCGCGGCTGGACTACTGCTGCTGGCCTTCGTGCGGGGCGGCATCGACATCATCAACTCGTGGTCCATCGAGACTCTGGGGCAGCGGCTCGAGCGCGACACCCGCGATGAACTCTACGTGAGCCTCCTCGGCAAGAGCCAGACGTTCCATAACCGCCAGCGCGTCGGCGACATCATGGCACGGGCCGGGAACGACGTACGGCAGCTCAACCCGATGATGAACCCGGGCGTGGCGCTCATCACCGAGTCGCTGATCGGGATCATCGTGCCACTCGTCTTTATCGCCACCCTTAACCCCGTGCTGCTCATCGCACCGGGCCTTTTCGTCGTTGCCTTCTACTTTGCGCTGCGCCACTACATGCGGCAGCTCAACCCGGTATCAGGCGAGATGCGGCGGCGCTTCGGCGTTATGAACGCGGCGCTGAACGAAACCATCACCGGCATCGAGGTCGTCAAGAGTACCGCCCAGGAAGCGCAGGAAAAGCGCAAGTTCGTCAAAGACGCCAGCCTCTACCGGGACGCTTTCGTCGAGCAGGGCTGGGTACAAGCCCGCTATCTGCCCCTCCTGCTGCTCTCTATCGCCACGGCGGGCGCGTTCGCGCATGGCCTCTTTCTGCTCACCCGGGGGCAACTCTCGGTCGGTGACCTTATCGCCTACATGGGACTCATGAGCGTGCTCGGCTTTCCCGCATTTATCTCGATCTTCTCGTTCTCACTGGTGCAGCTTGGGCTAGCCGGGTCCGAACGGATTCTGGAACTCATCCGCGAAGACACCGAACTCGACGAGAACGCTTCGGGCTACGTTGCCCCTATCCGGGGCGAGATCGTCTTCGAGAACGTGTCGTTTCAGTATGAGGTCGACGAGAAGCCGAGCCTCGTGAATCTCTCGTTCCGGGCCGAACCCGGTCAAACGGTCGCCATCGTGGGGCAGACCGGTTCGGGCAAGAGCACCTTGACCAAGCTCGTCAACCGCGCCTACGACGTGACCGAGGGGCGCATACTCATCGACGGGGTGGACGTGCGCGAGTGGAACCTCGAGTCCCTGCGCTCCCAGATCTCGGTGATCGAACAGGACATCTTCCTTTTCTCCCGCTCGGTCTCAGAAAATATCGCCTTCGGTCTGGGCCAAAAAGCCACCCCTGAAGCCATCGAAGGGGCCGCCAAGGCCGCACAGGCCCACGACTTCATCACCCACTTTTCCGACGGCTACGCGACTGTCATCGGCGAGCGCGGGGTCACGCTTTCCGGGGGGCAGCGCCAGCGCCTCGCGATTGCCCGGGCGCTCCTGACCGACCCGAACATCCTGATTCTGGACGATTCGACGTCGGCCATCGACAGCGCTACCGAAGACGAGATCCAGAAGGCGATCAACAAGGTCCTGGAAGGCCGTACGACCCTGATGATCACCCACCGCCTGTCGCAGATTCGCCGCGCCGACAAGATCCTGGTCCTGCACCAGGGACACCTCGTCGACCAGGGCAGTCATGATGAACTGCTGTCCCGCTGCGACCTTTACGGGCGCATCTTCGCTCGCTACGACTAGACCGGGTGCATGTCATGCGCCAAACCTTACCCCCACTCTGGCTGACATTGTCTTTGGCTGAGTCTATGGATGACCGCATCAGCGCTGCTAAAGGAGATTTATGGGTTTTGTGATGGACGGCCTCGGTGCCGAGGCCTATGACCGCACCTACTCGGACGCGCAGCTGCTCCGGCGCATCAGTGCCTACTTCCGCCCCTTCGCAGGCCTCATGGTGTTCGTCTCTCTGACGATCTTCCTGACAGCAGCGATGGACGCCCTTCTGCCGCTCCTCATCTCCGGCGGCATCGACCGCGTGACCGGGGTCGAAGGCGCTAACCTCTGGGGGCAGGCACTCTGGCTCATGCTGGGCGTGCTCGGAGCCGGGGCGCTCTCCTGGGTTTTCAACTTCTTCAGGCGCTCCTACACCAATAAGGTCGTCGGGAACGTGGTGCTGAACCTGCGCAAAGACGCGTTCAACGCGGTTTTAGAGCGCGACATGTCGTTTTACGACGAGTTCCCCACGGGCAAGATCGTCTCGCGCGTGACCTCGGACACGCAGGACTTTTCCACAGTCGTCACGCTCACCCTCGACCTCATCAGCCAGCTCCTGCAAGTTGCCCTCGTGACCGCCATTCTCTTTTTCATCAACGTCAAGCTGGCCCTTATCGCGCTCGCGATCGCCCCGCTGACGATTATCGTGGCACTGGCCTTTAGGCGCATCGCCCGCCACACCACGCAGCAGGCGCGGCGGGTGCTCGCGGACGTGAACGCCAACGTGCAGGAGTCCATCACCGGCATCTCGGTCGCCAAAACCTTCCGGCAAGAAGGCGCCATCTACAACGAGTTTCAGCGGGTTAATACCCAATCCTACGCACTCAATCTGCGCCAGGGATACGTGTTCTCCTCGATCTTCCCGGTCCTCGGCACCATCGGCGGGATCGGTACGGCCCTCGTCATCTATTTTGGTGGTCACGACGCCGCAAGGGGCACCATCACCACGGGCGAGTGGTATCTGTTCGTTCAGAGCCTCGGGCTGTTTCTCTTTCCGCTGACCAGCATCGCCTCGTTCTGGAGCCAGTTTCAGCTGGGGCTCTCGGCCAGCGAACGCGTCTTCGCCCTCATCGACGCCGACCCGAGGGTGGCGCAGACCAGCGACGAACGGATCGACACGCTCGAGGGCAAGATCGAATTCCGGAACGTGGACTTTCGCTATACCGATCAGGAGCAGGTGCTGGATGGCTTTAACCTGACAATCAGAGCGGGTGAAACGGTGGCGCTCGTGGGGCACACGGGCGCGGGCAAATCGAGCCTTGGCAAGCTCGTGGCACGGTTCTATGAGTTTCAGGGAGGAAGCCTGCTGATCGACGACCAGGACATCCGCTCGTTCGACCTGCAGAGCTACCGTCGCCAGCTCGGGATCGTCCAGCAGACGCCCTTTCTCTTCGGTGGAACGGTGCGGGACAACATCCGCTACGGCGAAGCCGACACTTCGGACGACGCGGTAGTGGCGGCTGCTGAGCGCATCGGTGGTGGAGACTGGCTGGACGCGTTGCCGCAGGGCCTAGGGACCGATGTAGGCGAGGCCGGTAAGGGCATCTCGATGGGACAGCGGCAGCTCGTGGCGCTCGCCCGGACACTGTTGCACGACCCGAGCATCCTGATTCTGGACGAGGCGACGGCGAGCGTGGACCCGCTGACCGAGGCGCAGATTCAGGAGGGGCTCGAGGTCGTCTTGCAAGATCGCACAGCCATCGTCATCGCGCACCGCCTTTCTACCATCCGCTCCGCCGACCGCATCATCGTGCTGAGTCAGGGCGCGGTCATCGAGGAGGGAACGCACGAGGGGCTGCTCGAGCGCGGCGGGCACTACGCCGAGCTGTACAACACCTACTTCCGGCACCAGTCGCCCGACTACGACCCGGAGCGAGAAGCTGTAGCCTAAACGTCCTCACGCATCACTAAAGCGGAGCCGGATCCTGTGCGAGAGTCCGGCTCCGCTTCGTTAGGCCCTCTCTCCCGTCCTTGTTTAAACTGGGACGTATGAGCACCTTGCCGAACCCACCCGCCGACCTCGCCGCTGCCCACGAACGCTTTCGCGCCATGAACCTGTCACTAGACATGCAGCGCGGCCAGCCGAGCGACGCCAACTTCGACCTCTCGAGCGCCCTCTTGACCAGTGTCGGCCCCGAAGACGTGGTGACACCCTCGGGCATCGACGTTCGCAACTATCCGGGAGGTATTGCGGGCATCCGGGAGGCGCGGGAACTCTTTGCCGAGATGCTCGGCACCACAGCCGAACAGGTCATCGTCGGTAACAACGCCTCGCTCGAGCTGATGCACAGCGTCCTCGCCTGGGCGCTCCTACGCGGTCTCGGTGAGGGGCCGTGGGTCTCGCAAAAACCCAAGATGATCGTGACCGTTCCCGGCTACGACCGCCATTTTCAGCTCCTCACGGACCTCGGCTTCGATCTCGTTAGTGTCCCGATGACCAATGAGGGTCCAGACCCCGACGCGGTTGCCGCCCTCGCCTCGAGCGACCCCACGGTCAAGGGGCTCTTTTTCGTGCCAACCTACAGCAACCCCACGGGCGACACCACGAGCGCCGCCGTCGCTGAACAGCTTGTCAGCCTGAAGGCTGCCGCCCCGGACTTTACGATCTTCGCCGACGACGCTTACCGGGTCCATCACCTCTACGAAGACCAGGACACCCCACCCGACCTGCTCGGCACGGCACACGAAGCGGGCAACCCTGACCGCGTAATCGTCTTCGCCTCGACTTCAAAGATTACTTTCTCGAGCGCAGGGCTAGGCTTTATGGCCTCGAGCCCGAAAACCATAGGCTACCTGAGCAAACTCCTGAGTTCGCAGAGTATTGGACCCAACAAGCTCGAGCAGTACCGCCATGTCCGTTTCCTGCGCGCCTACCCCGGCGGCATCCCAGGCCTCATGCGCGATCATGCCCGCATTCTGGCACCCAAGTTTGCGGCGGTCGAGGACGTGTTGCAGCGCGAACTCGGGGGCACCGATTTAGCGACCTGGACGAAGCCCAGGGGCGGCTACTTCGTCAGCCTCGACACCGCCAAGCCCGTCGCCAGCGACGTTGTGCAGCTCGCCAAAGACCTCGGCGTAACCCTGACCCCGGCGGGCGCGACCTTTCCGGGCGGCAAGGACCCCAACAACAGCAACATCCGTCTCGCCCCGACGCGCCCGCCGCTGGACGAGGTCAGGCTGGCGATGGAGGTTCTCGCACACTGTGTGAGGGTAGCTTCTATCAAGACATAGTGAGTTGCCTCTAACTTACCGCAAAGGCGTAATAAGGTTAATCATCACTTCGTTAAATGTTCGAAAGATACTAATATTGAACGGAGTGGAGGTTGTTGTGAAATATCTACGATCGTGGAATGCTGTGAGTATCTTCATACTTACTTTAACAACTGCTCTAGTCATCAGTTATGTGGGGCAAATGCCAGACACTGTAGCTAATACGACGCAAGCCGATGCTTATTGGTACCAGCGCACTGCTGAAGCTGCCCCAGGCCTTGACCCCGAGCATCGTCAACCGTTTGCTTACCGACTCTTAGGGCCATACCTGGTTGGGATACTCCCTATCCCAGAACTTCAGGGCTTCCGAATTGTGTCGATTGCTTGCGCGTTTGCGCTTGTTTTTTTGTATTACTATTTTCTTCGCGATGTCGGCCTTTCCATTTTTTCATCGTTATTAACTGTCATTTTGCTGTTATTCAATCGGTATGTTTTTGGGCAAACTTTATGGACCTTTACACATGTAAATGACTTCTTAATGATGATCATTCTCGTCATGATGCTTTTAGCTATACGTAAAGATAGATGGCTCGCTTTTGGTGTCACACTTGTGCTCGGCGCCATGACGCGAGAGCCAACAATGCTTATGATTCCCGTGGCTTTTTTCTATTTATGGGAAAAACGAAAACTCTCCAGCGAATGGCGCACGGTGCTTTTTGCCTGCATTCCGGGATTAGTCACCCTTATCCTAATCAGGTTGTTCGTCCCTATTTCCGAAGGAAGGAGTTTAACGCTTGCCCTCGCCACGTTTGGTGGGAAATTGCTCGAGCCTTCTAGTCTATTTAGGCTTCTTATAAATACGTTTCTCCCCTTGACATTGATACCTTTCGTATATCCGAAAACCTCATGGGATTTTATTCGCAGCAATATGTCTTTGATTTTTTTTAGTGTTTTAGTCTTTGGAACAACACTTTTTGGATCAAATCAAGAGAGACTTATGGCCCCAGCCTTCATTACCTTCTATTTACTTCTAGGTACTATCCTTGAACGTGTTAAACGAAAAGGTTTAACATTGTTCGTTTTGCTTGCGGCTGTTTTCTTGTCGAGCTTGCACTACAATTACGGTAACTGGCAATTACCATACTCTAGCTGGACGCGTGCTCTAACCCTTGGATCGACGGTCATTGTAACTTTATACATGGCCCTTTTCGAGCGCAAACACGATTCAAAGCAATAGCGACGAAAACTGTTCGCTACCAGAGCTGAGCAAGAACATTGAGCATGGGGTAAATCGTACTGACGTCCCCTTCTAAAGGTTGCTTTTGCAAGGTGGTCCCGAGGATCTCGGATACGGGATATGCCCTGACAAGTCCCAACGCTGTTCTTCTCACACCCTTCGTGATTATGATTGTTTTACACGCGGCATAGTGACTCAAAAGTTCCTAAGTCAGGGTATACGAGGGTAAGGCAGCCAAAGCCGTCGATACTGTAGATATCATCGAAGTCGAATTCAAGTCATATAGTTACCAATGTGGCAACTCGTAACGATTCCCTCAGGCTTTACCCAGCGACAACTCATACGCCACATTGCGCGGCGCACCGGCCTGGGTCAACGCCTCGCGCAGCCCGCGCCCACTGAGGCCAGAGGCTGCCAGGTCTTCAGCCAGCGCCGAAAAATCGACGGGTTCGGTTGTGGCTTCTGGCCCCACGACGACCACGCACTCCCCCTTGACCTCATCCTGTAACTGCGCCCGAACCTCCGACAGCGTGCCCCGGTAAGTCGTCTCAAAGCGTTTGCTGAGTTCGCGGGAAACACTGACAGCCCGTACTGCGCCGCACACCTCGATCAGGTCCTCGAGCGTTGCCGCAAGGCGCTTGGGCGATTCGTAAAAGGCAACGGTCTGGCTGCTTTTGGCAATGGCCCTAAGACGTTCGCGCCGCGCCGCACCTTTGCGCGGTAAAAAGCCCTCGGAGCGAAAGCGAGCCAGCGGCAGGCCAGACAGGCCGAGGGCCGGTATCAG
>JBMDWS010000066.1:0-13261 GCA_048594695.1 Truepera sp.
ACTTCGTGGTAGGGCTCGGTAAAGTCGACGATCTCGTCGCGCTCCGGTGTGATGGAGACGCCCGAGGCGACCATGTCGAACTCGCCGTTGGCCAGGGCCGGAAAGATACCGTCCCAGGCTGTCGTTCTGAACTCGGCTACGCAGTTGATCTTTTCGCAGATGGCGTTGACCACATCGACGTCGAAGCCGACGATGGTCCCGCTCTGATCGACCGATTCGAAGGGCGGATAGGTTGTGTCAGAACCGACAGTGAGGGTGCGCCCTCCCAGGTCGGGGAGGTCTTGGGCAAGGGCCATAGGGAACAGGACGAGTGCGGCAGCAAGCAGTCGTTTCATAGGGTTTCCTTTCGGTAGGGGCTGGTCAACATGCATGATTATAAAACGCTTCACTGCCTAGCGTCACGAGGACACTTGTAGGTGCAGTTGGTGACAGTCCGTCCGAGGGCGTTTGTTATGCTCGAGGCTGGAGCTGCACCCCGTGCCGGGTGTGCGCCCACAGGATTCAAGACGCCGCGACGCGGCCCGAGGATGTGATGATCTACTCGTTCGACGTTTTCGATACCTGCATCGTCAGGACGGTTGCGCGGCCTACCGATCTGTTCTATCTGCTCGCTGACGAGCTGCTGGCCCAGACTGGCTCTGCCTACGGGCGTGAAGAGGTGAGCGAGCTGGCGCTTGCCCGTGTAGCGGCAGAAAAAGCTGCCCACAAAAAGGCTCGGGAGCCTGAAATCACACTTGATGACATCTACGCTGAGATGGGCGACCTCTCGGCTTGGGGTTTTAGTACGGACGCGATGCGCGAGGCCGAGATCGCGCTCGAGATCGCTTCCATGCGCCCGGTCGTGCCCGTTCGCGAGCGTATTGCGGCGCTGCGGGCCGCAGGGGAGCGCGTCCTCTACATTTCCGATATGTACCTGCCCGAAGAGGCTATTCGGGAGATGTTGCTGCGCTGCGGTTTCGAGGTGCCCGACGGCACACTCTACGTCTCGAGCACGCTCAAAAAGACCAAGCGGGCCGGGAGCCTCTTCAAGCACGTGCTGGAGCGGGAGAGTATTTCTGCACGGTCGCTGCGCCACTGCGGCGACGGGGTCGAGGGGGATATTCTCGGAGCGCGTAAAGCGGGCGTCCGCGCCGAAATTCTGACGATGACGCAGCTCAACCGCTTTGAGAAAGCCACGCTCGCCCTGCCCAGTGCCACACCCTGGGCCATGCCGCTCCTCGCGGGTATCTCTAGGGTCACGCGCCTCAGCGTGTCTAGCGAAGGTGATGAACGGGGCAGCGCCGATCTCGCAGCAAGCGTCGTTGCGCCGCTGCTGGTGGGGTTCGTACGCTGGGTGTTGCAAGACGCACAAGCCAAGGGCCTTGACCGCCTCTACTTCGTGGCGCGGGACGGTCAGGTGCTGCATAAAATCGCTCAGGCTTTCGGGTCGCCGCTGGAACTGCGCTACCTCTACGGGTCGCGGCAGGCGTGGTACGCGCCCTCGGCTTTCGCTGCAAACCGGGATGAACTCGAGTTCATGCTCATGACCGGTCAGTCTTCGGCGCCGCGCCACAACCTGAAGCGCCTCAACCTCACGCCCGAAGCGCTCGCTGAACCACTCGGGCGCTACGGCTTTCCGCCTGAGACGTGGGATGAGCAGCTCTCCGGCGACGCCTGCGACCGCTTCTGGAACTTTGCCCTGGACGCGGAAGTCGCGCCGCAGATCATGGGTGCAGCCTCCCAGGCCCGCGACGTGGCGCTCGCCTATTTCGAGCAAGAAGGGCTCCTCAAGGACGACCGCTGGGCGCTCGTCGATATTGGCTGGACGCTGCGGACGCAGGGCTCTTTGCGCAAGATTCTGGCGTCGGCGGGGCAGCCGCACACGCTCGGTTACTATTTAGGAATCTCCAAAACACGCTTCTCCTCGCGTGCTTATGGTCAGGGCCGGGCGTACCTGCTCGAGGAGGCTGAAAGCGAGGCCGGGACGCAGATTCACACGCTCTTCGAGAACAAGGGCCTCATTGATCAGGTCTTTACCATGGCCGACCACGGCTCGACGCGTGGGTACGAACGGGTGGACGAGCGGGCGCAGCCTGTTCTCTCGGGCCTGCCTGCTTACCCGAAGCGGGAGGCATTCCTGAAAACCGTGCAGACTCTCACCACGACCTACGCCGCTGAACTCTCGCGCAGTCCGGTAAGAGATCATGAGCCCGAACTGCGTGCCGCCGCCCGGCGGGTGACCGGGATGCTGATCGCCGAGCCGACGCGAAGCGAAGCCCGCGCGTTGGCTTGGGCGCCCATCAGCGACGACCCCAACGAGCTGCGGGCTGCGCCGCTAGCCAAGCCGCTAACGCCTGGTCTGCTCTTCCGGATCGCCCGGGACGTGTTCGGTCGGGTTCAGGCGCTGCGGGCGAGCCGCAACGCGCCCAGCGATGCGCCACAAAACCGCACCGTGCCGTCGCTCTTTTATAAGGACCTGTCGTGGGGCTTTTCCTGGCTCGAGGGCTCCGTGGCGCTCTCGGGACCGTTGGCGCACCTGGCGCTGCGGGCCTTTCGTACCCTTCAGTACGTGAACCGTGAGAAAAAGGCGTTGGCGGCGGCGCCCTTTGCCGCACTACAACGTCTGCGGCGCTGGGGTCGACGTGGCTAGGCGAGTACTCTTCATCCTTCGTTCCCTCGAGCGTAATGGGGCTGTCCTCAGCACCCTCACCACGATCAAGTATCTGGCACGCACACCCTACAAACCCGAACTCTTCGTGTTCGCGCCGGGTGAACCCTGGGACGACCTGCTCGACGGGATTCCGGTAACGTATGGCGCGGATTCGGGCGAGGGCTCTTGGCTACAACTACCGAAGGTTTTGGGACGGTTTTTCCAGACAGCGCGCCGTCAAGACGTTCTCATCGGTGGCCTCGAGATGGGACCGACCTTTCTGGCCGCGATCTTCGGCAAGCTGCTGCAGAAGCCCTCGGTCGGATTCGTACGCAACTCGCTGCCCGACCTGCTCTCGGAGTTACCCTCGTTTTATGGTCCGCTGACCCGCTGGATCTATCCACTGCTGACGCGGGTGGTGGCGATCTCGAGCGGTATCCAGGCGAGTGTCGAAGCGCTCCTTCCTGGCCTACGTGGGCGGGTACAAACTATCTACATCCCCCTCGAGCTCGACAAGGTCCGGGCGCGATCACGCGAAGTCTTGCCGGAGCGTGCGCCGAAAGAACCCTACCTGGTAGCGGTTGGGCGGCTCGAGCCGCAGAAGGGTTTCGATATCTTGCTTAGCGCCTATGCGCGGTTGCGCGCAGAGGGTGTGACGTTGCCGCTCGTGATCGTCGGTCAGGGTAAGCGCGAGAGTGACCTCAGGGCGCAGGCTGACGCGCTCGGTGTGGCCCCCCATGTACACTTCGCGGGTTTCCAGGCCAACCCTTACCCCTGGATCGCGGGCGCTCAGGTATTTGTCTCTAGCTCGCGCTTCGAGGGATTCTGCCGGGTCATCGCCGAGGCGCTTGCAGTAGGTACGCCGGTGGTTTCGACGGATTGCCCGAGCGGCCCCGCCGAAGTGCTCGAGGAAGGCCGGAGCGGCGTGCTCGTCGCTAACGAAGACGACGCGGCGCTCGCGGACGGGATCGCGAGCCTGCTCGCCGATCCGGCCCATCAGGAGGCGCTGCGTGCGCGCGGACCGCGTCGTGCCGAGGCGTTTACCCCGGAGGGAACAGCGCAGGCGTTCGCGTCGCTCTTGCAGGAGATTGCGCCGTGACCATCCGCCGGGCAGCTACGATGACCGGACCTGATGGTATGGTGTGGGGCTGGGTAAGCGAGGTCTATAGCGTGAATACGTCTGCAGCGAAAAGGGTACGAGTGGGTCTACGATGAACGTCTTGGTGACGAGTGCGGGGCGGCGGGTATCTCTGGTTCAGGCTTTTGCGCGGGCGGCGCACGCGCGCGGCGCGCAGGTGTTCGCGGGGGACGCGAGTGCGCTGGCTCCAGCTCTCTATAAAGCCGACGCCGCCTTCCGCTTGCCGAACGTCGACGCCGAGACCTATGTGCCGCATCTGCTCGACCTCGTTCGCAAGCACCGCATCGGCCTTATCGTTCCGACAATCGACCCGGAGCTCGCGGTTCTGGCTGAGCACCAGGGGGCGTTCTCCGAGGTGGGCTGCGTCGCGCTAACCTCGAGCAGCGCTTTCGTCGACCTCTCCGGGGACAAGTGGCTCACCTGTCAGGCGTTTACAGCGCAGGGTATCGATACACCGAAAAGCTGGCTCCCGGGAACACTCGACGAGGGTGCGCTGCCCCCTGAACTCTTTGTCAAACCGCGTGACGGCAGTGCGAGCCGCGACATTTACAGCGCGACCCCTGCGACCCTGTCTGTAGTATTGCCGCGTGTACCCAACGCCATCGTGCAGGAAAAGCTCTCGGGTCCGGAGATCACGATCGACGCGCTACTCGACTTTGAGGGTGAACCCTTGCACTACGTCCCGCGTCGCCGCATTCGCACGCTGGCCGGGGAGTCCATTCAGGGCGTCACGCTCGCGGCCGATGAACTGCGAGACTGGCTTGGGGCGCTCCTGCGCGCCGTGTCGCGGCTGGGCGCACGTGGACCCATCACGCTACAGGCCTTTTTGACCCCGCGTGGTCCTGTGCTGATCGAGGTCAACCCGCGCTTTGGCGGCGGCTTTCCGCTGGCCCACGAGGCGGGCGGGCACTACCCTGAATGGCTCATGGCAACGCTCTCGGGAGAGCGGGTCGAGCCCCGGCTCGGCCAGTACCAGGTAGGCCTCTATATGACCCGCTACAACGTCGAGCACTTCACCACCGAACCCCTCTGGTAGGCGGCGTGAAGTTCGGCGTTGCCTTCGATCTCGACGATACGCTCTACCTCGAGCGCGATTACGTCGCGAGCGGCTTTCGGGCCGTGGCTGTTCTCGTAGCCACCCACACGACTGTGGTTGCGGATGAGGTGTTTGCTTTTCTCTGGGACGGATTTCTGGAGGGTGTGCGGGGCTCGAGCTTCGACGATCTGCTGACCCGCTTCCCGGAGGCTGCGGGGCGCTACACCGTGCCGGACCTCGTGTCGTGCTACCGCGACCATCGGCCTTTGATCGGTTACCTGCCGGGTATCGAAGCGCTGCTGCTCGAGCTTAGTGCAAAGGAAGTCGGGCTGGCCGTCATCAGCGACGGACCGCTGGCCTCGCAGGCCGCCAAAGCCGAGGCGCTGGACGTTGCCCGCTACGCCGACCCGGTCATCCTGACCGACCGCTGGGGAAAAGCCTTCTGGAAGCCCCATACCCGCGCCTTTAAGGCTGTTGCCGAGGCTTTCGCGTTACCGCCCGAGCGCCTCGTTTATGTGGGGGACAATCCAGAAAAGGATTTCCACGTTTCGACAACGCTGGGCTGGACGACGGTGCGCCTCAGGCTGCCGGAGCAGGTGCGCTACGCTTTGGCGCATGAAACCTACCCACCTACTCACGAGGTCACGTCGGTTAGGGCGTTGCGAGAGCTTTTGCTGGGGCTGGTTTAGGTCTTTATGATGCTTCGCTAAAGCTCGCGCAAATCCTCCATGAGCTGCCAGCCGACGCCTGGTGGGGTCGCCTCGAGGCGCGTCTGAAGCACTTCGGCGAGCCACGGTGTGAGGCCCTCGGGGTTATCGCTCCCGAGGGTCAGGGCTGTGAACTGGAAAATATGCTGCGTCGCGGCCAACGTGCCGTCGTCGAAAAAGGCGAATGGGGGACGCACCTCGTCCCAGAGAAGCCGGATATTTCCCTCCAGTTCGGTGGGCAGGTAGGACGACAGCTCGATATCGGCGTCTTTGGGATACCAGATGTAGCCTTGCAGTAGTCGGATCGCCTTATCTGCACTCACGGAAGGGGAATGTCGGGCAGCAGTGTGCGCCACGCTTCGGCAAAGCCGTCATACGTGTCGAGGAGAATGCCCCGATACCCGAGCGCGTTGCACGCGGCGATGTTGTCCTCGTTGTCGTCGACGAACACGGTCTCTTCAGGTGGCTTCGCCAGGGCTACAGTGAGCGCTTCGAAGGCTTTCGGGTCGGGTTTCCTGACCTTGATCTCGTTGGAGAAGACGAAGTGATCGATGCGGCTCATGCGCGGGTCGTCGCGTACGCTGTCGCATAGCACCTCGACATTGTTGGAGAGCATACCGACGGTGTACTTTCCCGGGATGCGGGCCAGAAGTTCGAACATGGCGCGGCGCTCGACAACGGACCCCAGAAAGATCTCCCGCACCTCGGAGCCGCCCAGGTCGGCCCCCGACTCGCGCAGAAAGCGGTGAATAAAGGCGTCCAAGTCGAACGCGCCCGCTTCGAAGTGGGCCATGAGGGGCAGGTAGACGCCCGAAATCTGTGCGTCGCTCTGTCCGGTCGCATGCGCCAGATTGCCGATGGCGCTCGAGTCGAAGGTATTTTCGGTAAAGATGCCGCCCCAGTCGAAGGCGATCGCGGTAATGGTCATGATCTCAAGATACCTTATGGCTGTCGGCTTTTCCCATAAGCGCCAGGCATGGGCAGCCAGCGCACCAGCATAAAAAAAGCGCCCCGCAGGGCGCAAGGTATTTGGGTACGCTTCAGGTACTGCTCGAGACCCGGGGTCGGCGTGGCTTCTGGCTGTAACTACCCTTGTTCTCGCGGCGGTACCAGTCGAAAAAGATGGTGATAAAGGGAACCCCGAACGCCGCGAGACCTGCGACTTTCATGAGCGCTCCACCTAGCGTCTGGTCGGCCCGTGCGTCGCCGAAAAGCACATGGGGCGAGTTGGCATAGGTCGGGTAGATAGCATGATCGGAAAAGGTCACTGCAGCAAAAACCGGGATCTGCGCGATGGGCAGCAGGAACAGGTAGACCAGTGCACTCCAGTGCTGCACCCGGGGAAACTCAGGCAGCGGACTCATTAGAGGCCACCAGAGCAGTAGGGAGGCGAGCAGAAAGAGAAAGTGTTCGGCGTGATGCAGCGCCGAATTCTGGAGAGCACCTTCGTAGATGACCGGCAAGTGCCAGAGCGAAAAGAATAGGCTAAAAACCGAAAAGGCCACGACGGGGCGCGTGAGCACCTTGAAAATCGGTTTGACGTAGCGCTGCGTGAGGAGTGGGCGCAGCAGCCAGTCGGGTAAACCGCGCAGCATGAGCGTAGGCACCAAGTAACTCAGCAGGTTGTGCTGAAACATGTGCGCGGTGAAGGAATAGAGCTCGGAGATATCGTGCAGGGGCGAGCCTTCGCTCAGATAGAAGACGATGAGCGAGCTATAGAAAAGGACAGCCTTTTTGACAGGGAAAGGTTGACCTGGGGCAAAGCGGCGGCGCAGGGGACCCGTTAGCAAAAAGTAAACGAGCGCCAGCGTCGCGAGCCCGCCGATCAGTACCGGGTCGAGTTGCCAGCGCGCGATCATCTAGCGAGCCTCCGCCGGAAAAGACTGGGCAACCAAGTTCACTGTGACCCTCCGGCGTTGCTCTGAGCGCTGCCTGCGCCGCTTAGCGACTGCACATAAGCGACAAGGTTGGCAATGTCTTCGGGCGAAGCCTGTCCGCTGAAAGCGGGCATCCCGCCTGGGCGACCGTTGTTAAGGGTTTCGGTAATGTCGGCTTCCGTACCCCCGTAAATCCATTCGCTATCGGTAAGGTTCGGTCCGACGCCGCCCTTGGCGTCGACACCATGACAGCCTGAGCAGCCGAGCGACCCATGAAAGAGTGCATCTCCTGCCTCGGGATCGGCTGCACCCTCCTGGGTGTCGCCTGAAGCTGTCGATGCGAGCGCGCTGCCTTCTGCAGAGAAAGGATTGACGAGCGCGACGGTTTGGGCTTCGGGTGCGCGGGGTAGACCCAAACGGGTTGTTTCCCCAGCTGTTTCGCTGCCGCCCATCGCGTCACCTAGCGGGCTGTAGTCGAACGCTGCCTGATTTTTGGGTGCGGGGTACTCGAGGCTATGCACCAGAGGCTGTTCGGGGTTGATCTCGACGGCCTCTGCCTCTTCTCCATGGGCTTCACCATGCGCCTCGCTACTCGCTTCCTGGCGAGGCTCAGCCATCGCCACGCTGCGAACAGTGAACATGGCCGAAAGGATAAAGAGCGTGCCTACAGCAATCACCATGCCGGAGGTAAAGAATCCTGTAAAGATCATATGGTCGCCCTTGAGGTGCATGAAAAACATCACCACGAGGATGAACTTGATGACCGACAGGAGAATTAGCCAGAAGAAGATCCAGAATGGGCTAAGCATCGCGAACCAAGTGGTTTGATGCTCGACGAGCGCGAACTCGACATAGGTGATGACGCCCAGGACCAGCGCGATAAAGATGTAGAAACCGATGCTCGAGCCCTCATGCTCATGTTTGGCCTCGTGATCTTTGGCGTGATCGTTGCCGACATTATTTGCCATGACGCTCCATTAAATGAACTCGACGAGGTAGATCGCAGTGAAAATGATGATCCAGACGATGTCGACGAAGTGCCAGTAAAGACCGGCGACTTCGACGCTGAGGGCGTCCTTGTCGCTCATGGGACGCACGTACGACTGGAAAAGCAAAACCACGAGCCAGATCACGCCGATCGTTACGTGGACCCCGTGCGTCCCCGTCAGCGTAAAGAAGGTGCTGCCGAAGAGGTTAGTTTTGATCGTGAGTCCTACGTGCACGAAGTGCATGAATTCATAGACCTGGAAGCCCAAAAAGATCGAGCCGAAAAAGGCCACACCGAAGGTCCAGAGCCGAAACTGCGGGATGTTATTGCTGCGGATGGCGTGCAGCGCCAAGACCATCAGGAAGCTCGACATCAGCAGGACGAAGGTGCTGACGGTCGTGAGCGGGATGTCCAGGATGTCCGTGGGATAAGGCCCGACGAGGCTCCGCCCATTGTAAACCAAGTAGGTTCCGATGAGGGCTGCAAAAAACATGCAGTCCGAGGCGAGAAAGAGCCACATCATGAGCTTGCGGTCGGCTACCGGGGTGCTGCGGTGCTCGCGGTGCTCGGCGTGGGGTTGGATGACGCTCATGCTTGACCTCTAGGCGTAATGGGCTTGATGTACTTGAGGCCGGTACCCCGGCGCTCTTCCGGACGAATACGGACGTAGTGACCACCGACGCCCTCGAGCGCCCAACCCACCACGCAGACGGCGATAAAGAGCACGCACAAGGAGCCCAGCAACCAGTTGTGATAGATCGCCGCCATGCCCCCGACGAACAGACCCGCCGAGGCAAGGAAGGGGAACCACGACTGACCGGGGATGTGGACGTATTCGTCGGCATCTTCATCGGCGGTGACGTTATGGACCGTCGGTTCCGCATCGGACGCTTCTGAAAGTTCATCGCGGTGCGCGATAAGTTCGGGGTGACGGGCCAGCCAGACCGGGTCACGGTCGGTCACGATGGGCAAGTCAGCAAAGTCGTAGTGTGGCGGCGGCGAGGAGATGCTCCACTCGAGCGTCCGCCCACCCCAAGGGTCGTCTCCGGCGATCTTGCCATGTTTGCGGTCGTAGAGCAGACTGATGAAAAACAACAAGACGCCGACACCGAGGATAGCAGCCCCGATCGAAGACATCATGTTATAGCCGTTCCAGCCGAGGTTCGATTCGTACGTCTGGATGCGCCGGGGCATACCCAGAAGTCCCAGAAAGTGCTGTGGGAAGAAGATCACGTGAAAACCCGCGACGACGAAAACGAAGACGATCTTGCCGAGCCGTTCGTTGAGCATCCGACCAGTCATCTTGGGAAACCAGTAGTAGATCCCGGCAAAGAAGGAGAGGAGCGCGCCCCCACCCATCACGTAGTGAAAGTGTGCGACGACGAAGTACGAGTCTTGCGCCTGAGCGTCGAAAGGCGGAACTGCGAGCATGATTCCGGTAATGCCACCAAGGGTAAAGGTGGCGAGAAAGGCTGTGGCAAAGAGCATCGAGGTGGTAAACCAGATGCGTCCGGCCCACATGGTCGCCATCCAGTTAAAGATCTTGACGCCTGTGGGGATCGCGATGATAAAGCTCGTGATGGCAAAAGCGGAGTTCGCCATCGGCCCCATGCCGGTCGTGAACATGTGGTGGCTCCAGACGGCAAAGCCCATGAAGCCGATAAAGATGCCGGCCAGAACGACTAGCGGATACCCGAAAAGAGGCTTGCGCGAGAAGGTTGGGATGACTTCACTGATGACGCCGAAGGCCGGCAGAATGACGATATAGACTTCCGGGTGACCGAAGATCCAGAACAGGTGCTGCCACAAGATCGGTAGGCCACCGCCTTCGGGGTTGAAAAAGAGCGTCCCGAACGTACGGTCCATGATGACTTCGAAGAGCGCGATGGTGAAGGGCGGAAAGGCGAAGATGACCAGAAACGAGGTCACCATCATCATCCAGGTGAAGACGGGAACGCGCATCATGCTCATGCCGGGAGCGCGCATGTTGATGACCGTGGCGATGATATTCATGGCCGTAACGAGCGTACCGATACCGCTGATCAGCAGGCCGACCATGTAGAAGTCGATGCCCTGACCAGGGTTATAGGTGGCCTGCGTCATAGGCGAATAGGCGAACCAGCCTGCGTTCGGTGCGCCGCCTAACAGGAAGCTCGAGTAAAAGATCAGGCCACCCGCCAGATAGGCCCAGTAGCCAAAGGCGTTGAGTCTAGGGAAAGCCAAGTCTCGAGCCCCGATCTGCAGCGGCACAAAGTAGTTGGCGAACGCCGTACCCATGGGCATGACGGCGAAAAACACCATCGTCACGCCGTGTACAGTAAAGAGCTGGTTGTAAAAGTCTGGGGTGACCAGCTGCTGATTGGGCATAGCGAGCTGCAGGCGGATGACGCCGGCCTCGACACTGCCGAGGATGAAAAAGATGAAGGTGGTGACGAAGTAAAGGATGCCCAGACGCTTGTGATCGACGGTCGTGAGCCAGCTCCAGAGGCCGTGCTCCCAAGTCGGGCGTTTGAAGAGCGCGTCCGGCGCGCTATGAGGGATGGGTTGTCTACCGATGGCCATAGTTGTTTACCTCCCGACCTGAACGCTCGCCGTGCGCTCTTGCTGCGTGCCCAGACTTTCGAGATAGGCGACCAGAGCGCTGATTTCGTCTTCACGTTTGGGGTCGTCGTTGGCCCATAGTGCGGGCATGTAGTTGCCGGGCTTCACCTCTTGCGGGTCGCGAAGCCAGCGAGCTACGTTTTCGGGCGTATTCTCGAGCCAGCCCGCAGCCAGACTCGTGCGGATGCCGAAGTTAGCTAGGTCGGGCGCTTTGCTGCCATGAGAGACCCCGGGGATGCCGTGGCACGTCGCGCAACCCTTGGTCTTGAAAAGTCCTTCGCCCGTGGTGACGAGTTCGGCGTTGGGCTGACCCTGGACCTCCTGGGCTGCGCCCTCGGTGAAGAGTCTGGTCCAGCTGTCGAAGTTGGCGGCGTTGCTGGCAATGACCCGGAAGCGCATGTAGGCGTGCGCCCCAAGGCAGAGTTCGGCGCACTGACCGAAGAAGGTGCCCGCTTCGTCGGCGACGAACCAGATCTGATTGTCCTGATTGGGAATAAGGTCGACCTTGCCCGCGAGTCGGGGCACCCAGAACGAGTGCAGAACGTCACCGGAATTGAGGTTGATCACGACGCGCCGACCGGTCGGGATATGTAGTTCGTTGGCTGTGGTGATGCCGAGCTGAGGGTATTCGAACTTCCACCACCACTGATAGCCTGTGACGTTGACGATGAGGTCTTCTTGGGTAGGATCGATGCGGGTGTCGGTACGGAAAATAAGCGATACGGTGGGGATACCGATAAGAACCAGAATCACGACGGGGGCCGCAGTCCAGAGCGCCTCGAGCCACGCAACCCCGTGAATTTGCTCGGGAACCGAACCATCGTCGTCGCCGCGCTGCCGATACCTGAAAACCGTATAGGCCAGAACGCCCGCCACCGCGACAAAGACAAAAACCCCGAACCAGAAAATGTAGATAAGGAGCGCCTTCTGCTCTTCAGCTACGGGTCCCGCCGTTTTGAAAATCGACTGCGGGCCGTCGAGCGCGCAGCCACTCAGCAGGAGAACACTTAACAGCCACGCCTTTTGGAATCGTCCACGTTGGACCACGAAAATACCCTCCTAGATAACCCAGACTAGGCTTCAATGTACCACCTTTTTTGAGCCCCTGACTAGGCGAAATGTCCCGGCATTCTGAGCGTTTGAGTCGGGATTTCTTGCCATTTTGCATGTGCGCTTTAGCCCTCTCCCCGGTAGCTCACGGCTTCGGCGATGTGGGACTCGCTTAGGTCGCGCGCGCCGCTCAGGTCGGCCACGGTTCGGGCGACCCGAAGGAGGCGGTCGAAGCCGCGTCCGGAGAGAGCGAGGCGCTGTGCGACCGTTTGGGCGAAGTTTGCGCTACTGCCTCGCAGCGCTGCGTGCTCGCGCAGAGCGCTTCCGGCGAGTTCGGCGTTGGGGACACTCTGCCGTGCCAGAGCCAGTGCGCGCGCCGCTGCGACGCGGGCCTGTACAGTGCGGCTCGTTTCGCCCGGAGGTGCATGGAGAAGCTCTGCCGGGCTGAGTCGGGGCACATTCAGGCGTAGATCGATACGGTCCAGAAGCGGGCCGCTGAGGCGCTCGCGGTAGCGCTGCCGCAGGCCCGGCGGACAGCTGCAAGCGCGTTGTGGATCCCCAAAGTGACCGCAGGGGCAGGGATTTTGCGACGCCACCAGCATAAAGCGGGCAGGAAAGGTGAGCGCAGCCCGGGCGCGGCTGATGGTAACGACGCCGTCCTCGAGCGGCTGACGCAGAACCTCGAGCGCCCGCCGCGAAAACTCCGGGAATTCGTCCATAAAAAGAACACCCCGGTGCGCGAGCGACACCTCGCCGGGGCGAGGGATGGTGCCGCCACCGATGAGACCTGCGTCCGAGACCGTGTGGTGCGGGCTGCGGAAAGGCGGGTGCACGATGAGGCCGCCGCGCAGCGCGCCCGCGCTCGAGTGAATGCGCGTGACCTCGGTGGCCTCGCTCCGGGTCAGGGGTGGCATGAGGCCGGGCAGCCGCCGCGCCAGCATGGTCTTGCCCGACCCGGGTGGGCCGGTCATAAGGAGATTGTGAGCCCCTGCAGCGGCGATCTCGAGAGCACGCTTGGCGGCGCTCTGACCCTTGATGTCGCTGAGGTCGAGAGGAGAGCTTGGGGCTGGAACGGGCCGAGGTTTTACAGCCTCCAGGTGTTCGCGTCCCTGTAAAAAGGCCACCGTCTGGGCCAGCGTTCCAGGAGCATAGACGGTCAGGCCCTCGGCAGCAGCGGCTTCCTGGGCGTTGTCGGGCGCGACGATAAGGCGCGTGATCCCGGCCTCGAGCGCGTA
>JBMDWS010000067.1:0-2280 GCA_048594695.1 Truepera sp.
ATCTTGCACGTGACGGCGAAAGAGAAGTCCACGGGTAAGGAAGCCTCGATCACCATCCAGAACACCACCACCCTGTCTGAGGACGAAGTGGACCGGATGGTCAAGGACGCCGAGTCCAACGCAGAACGCGACCGTGACGCGCGCGAGCACGTCGAGGCCAAGAACAACCTCGACAGCCTCCGCGCCCAGGCGCAGCGCACCCTCGACGAATCGACCGCCGACGACACGCTCAAGGAGCCTGTCCGGCAGGCCATCACCGAAGCGCAGAACGCGCTCGACTCGAACGCGCCCAAGAGCCGCCTTGAGGAAGTGGGCCGCGACCTCGCCGAGAAGACCACGGCCCTGCAGCAGGCCGCGCCAACGCAGTCGGACGACTCTCAGGGCGGGCAGCCCGGTCAGAGCCAGGATGACGACGTTGTCGACGCTGACTTCAAACCGGCAGGTTAACGATGCGCACAGACCGTGACGACACCGACACGCTCGAGCCCGAAACGGTAGGGGATACGTCCCCTACCGACCTGCCCGAGGCCGAAACGCAAACTGACACGAGTGAGGCCGATGTTTTACGGGCCGAACTCGAGAAAGCCCGCGCCGAGGCCAATGACTTCCGCGACCGCTTTCTGCGCGCCCGCGCCGACCTCGAGAACTACCGCCGCCGCGCCGCTGGTGACGTGCAGCGCGCCCGTGAATCGGGCCTTGACAGCGCCATCTTGCCGCTGCTCTCGGTCTTCGACGACCTCGGACGGGCGCTCGGCGTCGCTACAGACGATCCCGCCAAACTCATCCCGGGTATTCAGGGCGTGCGGGACGGCCTGAAGCGCAATCTCGAGTCGCTCGGCATCGCCGAGATCGGTACCAAGGGCGAACCCTTCAACCCCGATCTGCACGAGGCCCTGACCGCCGTGCCGACGCAGGATGCGAGCGCTGCCAATACCATCGCCGAAGTGGTGCAGGTGGGCTTTACCAAAGACGAACGGCTCGTGCGGCCCGCCAGGGTCGTGGTCTACCAAAGCTGAAGAGCCAAACTTTAAGGAGGTGAGGGCATGGCTGACTATAAAGATTATTACCAGACGCTAGGCGTCCCGCGCAGCGCGTCGCAAAAAGAAATTCGCGCGGCCTACCGCAAACTGGCAGCCAAGCATCACCCCGACCGTAACAAGGGCGATAAGGCGTCCGAAGAGAAGTTCAAGGAGATCGGCGAAGCCTACGCCGTCCTGAACGACGAGGAAAAGCGCAAGTTCTACGACCAGTTCGGTAGCGAGGCGGCCCGGCCTGGCTTCGACCCCAGCCAGTTCCAGGGCGGTTTTCCTGGTGGCGCGTTTAACGGCGGTTCGTTTAACGTGCAGGGCGGCGGCGACTTCAGCGACTTCTTTCAGGTGCTATTCGGTGGCGGGATGGGCGCGGGTGCCCAGAGCGGCTTCACGACCTTTCAAACGGGTGCGGGGCAAGCCCAGCGCAGCCCCTTCGGTTTCGGTCAAGCGGTCCAGTCGCGCCCCCTCGAGGCCGAACTCGAGGTGGACCTGCAAGACGCCTATAGCGGCGCGACCAAGGTCATCAGCCTGGAGGGTAAACGGCTTGAGGTCACCCTGCCCAAGGGCAGCCGCGACGGCAGCCGTTTGAGGCTAAGGGGCCAAGCACCGGACGGGGGCGACATCGTCCTCACGCTCAGGCTCGCGTCCAACAGCCGCTTTCGGTTGGAAGGCGACGACGTGCGCGTGACGGTAGACGTGCCTGACTACGCCGCTGTACTTGGTGGCAGCGTCCGCGTGCCAACTTTGGACGGCGACGTGGAGATGAATATTCCCGCCAAGACCCGCGTCGGGCGGTCGTTCCGGTTGCGGGGGCAAGGCTGGCCGCGCAAGGACGGCAGCCGGGGCGACGAATACGCCGAAGTGCGTGTTACGACGCCGCCAAACCCAAGTGAAGAGCAGCTCGAGTTATACAGACAGCTCGAGGCGCTGACCAAAGAACCCGCCACGGCGTAAAGCTCGGCGGGTTTTTCAGTTCGACCCTTGACCAATTAGGCTATATAGTATGAATCCTTTTTATGTCTACGCTTTAAAAGACCCCCGCACAAGCCCAGCAAAAGCCTTTTATATAGGCAAAGGCACAGGATTCAGGGCTTGGGAGCACACGCTGAAAGTAGATAACACCCGTAAAGGACAACGGATTTCAGAAATAAAAGCTACTGGATGCGAGGTTATTACCGCAGTACTGGCGGACGGCTTGACTGAGACGCAAGCATTAAAGCTAGAGTCAGAATTGATTGCTGCCTTTGGT
>JBMDWS010000068.1:0-4236 GCA_048594695.1 Truepera sp.
TTTTCCGTCGCTCTACGAGGGCTTCGGGTTGCCTGCCCTCGAGGCGATGGCCCACGGCACGCCGGTGATCGGTTCAAACAGAGGTGCCTTACCGGAGGTCATCGGGGAGGCGGGCCTGCTCGTCGATCCGTTGGCCCCAGATGCGATCGCCGGGGCCATTCGTCACCTGCTAATCAACGAAGATCTGTACCGAGTGCTGAGTGTGCGTGGCCGGGCGCGCGCCCGGCTGTTCACCTGGCAAGACACTGCACAAAGAACCCACGCCGTGTACCGCCACCTCATGCACGGGGCAGAGGGTTTGGGGGCGACCCGTGCGTGCGACCACGCGCAGGCTCCAGGGCTGTGAGGGCTTTACCTGTCGCGGCGTCAGGGACGCCGCTGGGACACTCTGCGTGAAACACTTAGGGCATGAAACACTCGGGCGTCGCGCCAAGAAGGCGCAGGAAGACAAAGGAGAGCCCCGTTGAAACCGCTGCCTGGAAAACCCGGCGCTCTCGAGGTTGAGGCCATGTGCCTGCCGCATATACGACTTCTCGTAATGGGTCTGACGACCTTGAGTGCGGCGTTTGCGGTGCTGGCTCAGGCGGCGGGTCCGGAAGCCGCCCTTGACTACCGCTCGCCTGACTTTTACAGGGCCGAGCAGGACTTGGGGGTGCAAAGGGCCGCGCTGGGGCGCACGACGCTGGGGCTGGGTGCGAGCCTCGAGCTGCGCCCTTACCTCGAATACGCCGAAGACCTCAGCGAACCCATCGGTGTGCCCACCTTCGGACCGGGGCTCGAGGGCGCGGCCTCGCTGGGCTACACCTATAACTATCCCGGCATCTATCTGGCCCGCACCGAGGTTTTGCAGGCTGAAAAACGCTTCGCGGATACCCGCCGCGAGAGCGTTCGTGCGGCGCTGACGGCCTATACCGATCTGCTCATGGCCCAACTCAACCTTCGCCGGGAGCAGGCGGCGCTGGCCGAAGATCGGCGCGATCTGCGGGAGGCGCGCGCCGAGCGTGCCTCTGGCGACGCAACGGTAACGGAGGAGGCGATGGCGCAGTTGGGTGTCGACAGCGGTACCCGGAGTGTCATCTACGCCCGGCGCACGCTCCAGGACGTGACCGAGCGGGTCCGGCGCTACGGCTTGGATGGGCCTGTACGCTTTGCGCCACTCGTTTTTGCCCTGCCGGAAGTGGCGTCCGAAGAGACGCTGACCTACCGCGTCGCCCAGGAAAGGCTGGGCTACACGCAGGCGCTCAATCTGCAGCGGTCCGTGTACGGCGTTGTCGACGAAATTCGCCTCGGAACCCGCTACGACGGCGACGACTTCGATATTTCCGGAGGGATCGGCCTCGAGCAGGGGCTACCCACGGTCGACGTGTACGCCAGTTACGACGACCAGGACCCCGAAGCCTGGACCGTGACGCTGGGCGCGACGATCCGTCTGGACGACGATACGCTCGGCGACTTCGCCGAGGCCGAGCGGGAAATCAAATATGCACAGGCGGACCTGGCCGAGCTGGCCCCGGACCTGACCGAACTTTTACAAGACGCCCGAGCTGCGGCCTTGTTCGACGAGAGCAGCGTTGCCTCGAGTGCCCACGACTTCGATCTCATCCGTCAGCGCATCGGGGAACTCGAGGTGCAGGTAGCTGCGCAGCCCAGACTCCTGGCTGCGCTGGAGCGCGACGTTGACCGCGCCCAGCAGCGTTTCGATACACTGCGGAGCCAGCGTGAGCGGGAAACGGATCCCGAAGTCCAGCAGCGGCTCGACGAAGCCCTGACCGTTCAACAGGAACGGGTAAATACGCACCAGACGGTGCTGTCGGAGGCCCAGCAGGAGGGGGCGGGGGCCGAGGCCGAACTCGAGCAGTACCGGGAGTTTCGCGATATCTCCGAGGAAAACCTCTACCGCGCCTGGTCCGAGTACATTGGAGCCGTAGACGCCTATCTGGCGCTGGTCGACGCGGGCTGGACCCTGAAATGATGGGCATGAGGGCTCCGTCCGGAGGCTGGAGGGGACGCAGTGTCGTACACGTCGTGAGGTCTGTGCTGAGTGCTGCCGCGGGTTTTTCCGTGCTTTTCCTGGGTGCCTGCGGGCAGGGTGTGCCGGGGGTAGACACGCAGCCGCTCGTTGTGAGCGTCAGCCTGATCGACGCCGCGACGAACGCGCCCCTACCAGCGTACGCGCCGCTTGTCGACGGCACTACCCTCAATCTGGCGACACTCGGAAGTAAGGCCCTGAAAATCCGCGCTCAGGCGAGCCGGGCGGGGCGCGTGCACTTCCAGGTCGGAGCAGAACGTCAGGAAGACGGCGAAAGCCCTTTCGAGTTTCCGCCGTCCGGCACCTGGACCCCGACGCCCGGCAGCTACACCGTGACTGCGACCGCCTATGCCGGGGCCACAAACGGGGGCACAGCAGGTCAGCCGCTGAATGTCGCTCTCAACGTCATCGACGACGCCAGCCAGCCCCCCGGCGCTCCTGACAGCACGGCGGGCACGTTGCTGGCGCGCTACTACGTCTGGAACTTCACGACGGCGTGGCAGCGCTCGGTGCAGGGCGTGACCTACCGACCCCGGCAGTTTACGGCGCTCCCTTACGCGGGGTGGGACCTGCTCGAGCTGCCCGGCGATATTTTTCGTACCTATACGCGGGCAGACTGGCTAAGCCTCGAGCTAAACCGCCCGGCCACGCTGGTCGTTCTCTGGGACGGTCCTACCCCCGCGAGCTGGCTGAAAGGCTGGCAGGAAGGGGCCTTGGTGGCGGGCGAGCGCAGCTTCAGCAAGACGTTTCCAGCTGGCCCGGTGACCCTCGGGGCCATCGAGGGGACTGAAAACGAGCCCTACATGGTGCTCTTTGGTGAGGCCGACGGCACGCCTTCACCTGCGCCGAGCGTTCCAGTGGGACTCGAGGCGCCCACGCCCAACGCGCCCTGTCCGGCGTGGGTTCACGACCGGTATCAGGCCGAAGGCCCCGACGGGCTCATGTACCGCACCTGGCACCCGCAGATCGACCCGGTCTACTGGTGCACCTTCGGGCACAGCCATAACAGCGATCCCGGGCTCTTTGCGGGCGTGGCCCCGGTAACCTTCAATTACTACGCCGACAAGGGCGGGCGGCAGGAGCCTCACGAGGGCTTCAAGGTCTTCGTGGTCAACAGCGAGGCCTACAGCATGCGCTTCGTGGTTCACCTCGGCTCCTCGGATGACGGGCGCATCTGTGCCCGCGTTCACACCTACGACTTGGCGGTAGCCGACCGCCGCAGCGGCGAGCTGCTTGCGGACTTGCGGCTCAAGAGCGATTTCGGTCTGACCCTGGCGGTCGATGAGGGCTCGGTCAACTACCGTCTGCGGAGCCCTGCCTGCCCCGAGATGAGTACCCTACCCGAGACGACGGGCGGGCGCATCCGCATTCCGCTGGCAGGCACGGATGGGTACGAGTCGTGGAGCCCGAGCTTTCCGGACGACGTGCTGGGAATCAGCAACCCCCCGGTACTGGTGACGGATAATCCCATCACCAAGCTCGAGGTGGCGCGGCGTCCGGACGGGTCGCTCGGTGAAGTGGGGGGCGCGCTCGAGCTGACGGGTCTCGACGACACCGGGCAGCACGGGGAGCGCCTATGGATGAGTTTTCCTGGTGCCGACGAAGGGCGCGGGTTTACCCTCCGCGCCGCCGACGCTGCAGGAGTGGGCGTGTTCTACACCGACTACCGGGGCCAGCGGGTGCTCGCCGCCAGTGACCCGGGCGCGGTGCGGCAGGACCTGAAGCCGGGCCTCGAGTTCGCGTTTATCAACGGCGAGATGGTTTTTACCCAGGACGCCTGGCAGGGCACCTTCGAGTTTTCCCCCGACGAACTCTTGCGTGCGGACATGAACCTCGAGCAGGGCCTAGCAGGGCCGAACTAGGCGGGGCCGTGGGCCAGAATGTTGGACTTCGCCGATCCTTTGTCGTGATTGCGCTGGTCGGCGGGCTGGGTGCGTGGGCTGCGTTTGGGCAGGTCGCGGTGCCCGCTTACCCCGCGACTTTCTCCCAGGAGTTGACGGCGAGTGGGCGGCTGGTGGGGGTTCGCGCCCTCGGGCTGCGTCAGCGGTTCTGCCGTTTGGATATCGTCGTGCACGAGTGGATCAACCTGAGTAGAGGCTTGGCGCTGACGGATATTCCCCAGAAGGGCGAGCGCGTGAGCCTTTACGCGCCGCGTGAGCTGTGCGCGGCAGCCCAGATCGCAGCGGCCGGGGCGGAAGGGCACCTGC
>JBMDWS010000069.1:0-3661 GCA_048594695.1 Truepera sp.
ATGGCGTGCTCGCTGCCGTACCAGTCGCGGGTCAGACGGGCGTGCTCGAGCACGAGCGCTACCCGCTCGGCTTGGGTGGGTTCCCGTTCGCCGCGCACGGTGGCAAAGATCCAGGGGCGACCCAGCGCACCTCGTCCGATCATCACCCCGAGGCCGAGTCCCCCGTAGCGGGCGACCTCCTCGCGGCTCGTCACGTCACCCGACCCGACCACCGGGATAACGAGCTGGCGGGCTCCGTCCGCAACAGCCTCCCCGTCGGCCTCGCCCGTATATTTTTGGGCTGCGGTGCGCCCATGAATGGTCAGGAGGGACGCGCCCGCTTCCTGCAGGGCCAGGGCGACCTCGAGCGCGTTGACCCGGTCGTAGCCCAGCCGCAGCTTGGCGCTGACCGGGATGGGAACCGCCTCGGCGAGTTCACGAACGATCGCGGCAGCTCGCTCCGGGTCCTGCATAAGTTTGGACCCACAGCTCCGGCCCGTGACCTTCTTGACCGGACAGCCCATGTTGAGGTCGAGTGCGGCAGGACCATAGGTGTCGTAGAGGATGCGGCCGCCCGCGGCGACGATGTCCGGCTCGCCGCCGAATACCTGAATAACCAGATCGGGCTCGCCAGGATAGGGCGCACCGATGGTCAGGCCACGCAGATTTCCGCTTACCAGACCCGCGGCGCTCACCATCTCGGTAACAGCCCAGCCACTGCCGAAGCGGCGGCAGAGCTGCCGAAAGGGCGCGTCGCTAAAGCCGGCCATGGGGGCTAAAACGGCGCCACCCTCGGCCAGCTTACGGGTGTAAAAGTCGGTGGGAGGCTCGCCCATCTGTCAATTTCCAGGCAAGACGCGCTGCAAAAAGCGCAGCCAGTTCTCACCCAAGAAGCCCGCCCGTGCCCCCTCCGGCACCGCTGCCCCGAGTCCCGCGAAGTCGGCCCCACGCCCAAGTCCCGCCGGAATATCGTTCACTCCGAAACCGCCGTCCCAGTCGGTGCCGATAGCGACCTTGTCCCAGCCGATGAGCCCTGCGACGTGCTCGGCGTGACGCGTCACGTGCTCGAGCGTAGTTGCGGTTTTGGCTGAACTCTCGGTTGTTTCCGGGTTTAGAAACGGGTTGGCGATGACGAGGCCCACCAGGCCACTGCGTTCCCCGAGTGCCCGGATCATGTCGTCCGAGAGGTGACGGTCGGTCGGGACCAGGGCTCGGGCGTTGCTGTGCGAGGCGATGACGTTCTCGGGTCCCTTTTCCAGCGCCTCCCAGAAGCTCTCTTCCGCAAGGTGGCTCACGTCGAGAGCGACGCCCTCCTGCTTCATGGCTGCCATCAGTTCGCGTCCGAGATCGGTCAGCGGCCCCGGCGCTTTGGTCCCGCCACTATAGCGCGTACGCTGCCAGGCCGGACCGAGCAAGCGGATGCCCCGCGTGCGCCACTCGCCGAGGTCGTCGGGCGTGACGAGCGGGTCGGCCCCTTCCATCAGGAGCACCAGGCCGAGGGGTGTGCCGGTTGCACCCTGCGTGTAAGGCTCCAGATCGCTTTGACTGCGAATAATCCGGATGCGCCCTTCGTCCTCCCACCGTTCGTAGATTTCGAGCTGCTCGAGGCCGAGCGCCCGCGCCTGTTCGGGGGTCTCATAGGCGCGCCCGGAGAGGCCGCCCCCCCGCGAACTCATCGGGACTGAAGTCGCGGGCCGCACAAAGATGGTCCCGAAGACGATATTGACACCCCCCTGACCGAGCTCGTCTAGCGTGACGAGGGCGTCAGGGTGGCCCTGGGCGCGGAGGTCGGCGAGCGGCAGGGTGAGGTCGCGTCCGGCAGAGACGACGTTATAGGCAAGGTCGAGGTGTCCGTCGATATACATGTCCTAGAGTCTACCCGTCATGGTGCACCTGACTGTCGTGAGGGGTAACGGGCAAGGTATTGCGAAAGATGAGTGTGTCTCCATGAATTCTTAATGCGTCACAATTAACGCCCCTCGCCTGAGGTATACTTGGGAAACCTTAAGCCTTATGACGCGCAGGCTCTATTTGCTGCGTTGGGAGACCTACGTTGAATACGCATTCAGCTACCGCAACGTCGCCAGCACCACATCTTCATGCCCGGACAGCTACGGTTCAAGACGCCGAGCGTATACACCAGATCTACTGCGGCGCACCCAAATACTTCGAAATCCTTTCGGCCCCCTTACCTACGTTGCCCGAGGTCGAGCGGGAGCTCGAGGTCGCCGCACAGGACCCCAAGCGCTGCGTCAAGCTGCTTCTCGAAGGGGACGCGGAAGTGGGTTTTCTCGACTACAAGCTCGATTATCCGGACCCGCAGGACGCGACCGTCAATCTGATCCTGATTCCCGAGTCGCTCCAGAGTCACGGCTATGGTCGCCGGGCGATGGCGCTTCTGGAGAGTGAGCTTCAAGGGCGTGTGGGTCGCGTGCTTGCCAGTATTTACGGCAATAACGCACGCGCCAAGCGCTTTTGGCGCTCCCTTGGCTACCGTTTCGCGATCGACGCACGCCCTATTCTCGAGTGGTACGCCAAGGAGCTGTAGATCGTCCCCAGAGAGAAACGCTCACGTAGCCTGTAGCTCCGGTTGCGGGTTTTTTGTGCGTTTTGGCTGTAGGGTTCCACATGTTTGCACAGCACAGAGTCGATGTGCTTTACTGCTACACACCCACTCCTCGAGTGGTCTTTATCCAGAGCAGCCGAGGGACCTGGCCCCACGACGCTGCAGCAACCAGCTTTCATCCAAGCGGGTGCTCCGTCCAGCCGAACTTGCCTCACGATGATGCGGTTTGGAGAGATAGAGGCGTACGCGCCTCGTGTTTTGGGAGGCGATGATGGTTTTACCCCAACGAATGCTCTAGGCGACGCCAAAGGCCCGAACGCGTGACGCGTTTTCGTAGGCTTCTGTCGTCGCATGCATTTTGACGCTGGCGGGGCCAGAAGTCTTCTTGACCCGCGCCCTTATACTCGAGCCACCCTAAAGAGGTTCAAGACCCCATACATTAGGAGACACAACCATGCCTTACCGTTTTGAAACACTGCAGATCCATGCCGGGCAGGACGTCGACCCCACCACCAAGGCGCGCGCGGTGCCGATCTATCAGACCACCGCCTACAACTTCGACAACGCCGACCACGCGGCGCGCCTGTTTGCCCTGCAGGAATTCGGCAACATCTACTCGCGCATCATGAACCCGACGAACGACGTGCTCGAGAAGCGCATCGCGGCGCTCGAGGGGGGCGCGGCGGCCCTGGCGGTAGCGTCCGGTCACGCGGCAGAGTTCCTGACCCTGACGACCCTTGCCGAAGCGGGCGACAACATTGTCGCGTCACCCAACCTCTACGGTGGTACCGCCAACATGTTTACCGTGACGCTGCCGCGCCTCGGGATCGACGTGCGCTTCGTCGGGCCGGATGACAAGCCCGAGGACTACACGTCCAAGATCGACGATAAGACCAAGGCGGTCTATCTCGAGTCCATCCCCAACCCGTCCTTGGCCCTGCCGAATATCGCAGCCATTGCCGAAGTGGCCCATGCCAAGGGCGTCGCCGTCGTGGTGGACAACACCTCGGGTATGGGTGGCTACCTCTATCAGCCGATCCCTGACGGCGCCGACATCGTGCTGCACTCGGCGACGAAGTGGATCAACGGACACGGCACCGGTATCGGTGGGCTCAT
>JBMDWS010000007.1:0-4490 GCA_048594695.1 Truepera sp.
CCGGGATGCGCGCCTCGCGCTCACGCCAGCAGGCTCGGCAGTCGAAACGTTTTACGTCCTCTCCGGGCAACTGAACTATCACATGCATGGAGCACATTACACAGTCAAGGTCGGAGACCATATCGTCACCCAGACCCTCGAGGAACCTGTCATTCTTACCGCGCTCACCGACGCCCGCCTTCTCTACGTCACGTCGCAGCCACAGTTTCATGAGATCAGCGACATGATCGGTCAGCTCAGGAAACTCGCTATCGAAGTCGAGCTTAAAGACGGATATACCGCCGACCACTGCGACAGGCTGCAGAAACTCTCGTTCGCTACGGGTACGGAACTCGGCCTCAGTACGAGCAGTCTGTTCCTGCTCGACTTTGGCGCGTATCTGCATGATATCGGTAAGGTCAATATCCCCCTGAATATCCTCAACAAGCCGACCAAACTCACGCGCGAAGAGTGGCAGGTTGTTAAGGACCACCCGACGGGTGGGCGGCGGATGCTCGAGGCCACCTTCATGAAAGATGCAGCGAAGATCGTCGAGCAGCACCATGAGCGCCCGGACGGCAGCGGCTACCCCTATGGTCTAGGCAAAAACGACCTCATGATTGAGGCCGCGATTGTGGCGGTCGCCGACACCTACGACGCCATGACGTCAGATCGCCCCTACCGCAAGGCCATGCCCAGAGGCGAAGCGCTCGAGGAGCTCAAAAGGCTCACGGGTTCCCACTACGACAAGGAAGTCGTGCGCGCTTTTGCGTCTATAGTCGAAAAAGTAGATATAAAAAGATAATTTTTCTCACGGTTAGTTTCGTTTTTGACATAAGCAAGTTGGCATGTTCACGACGAGAAAAGCGGTTTGTGCCATAGGCGTATTGACGCCGCGTGAGAATATACATTAAAGTTAAATTAGAAGACGAAAGCCAGAGCGTCTTCTTGATGGAGCGCTCATTCGGGCGTTCCACAGCTCGTGTTGGGGAGATGATCAAATGGTCCGAAACCGTGTTGTTGCTCTCGTCGTTGCGGTTGCCTTGGGTTTTAGCGGTGTGGCTATGGCAGGTGCCATTGCTACCAAAGGCGCTATCGCTACAAAAGGTGCAATCGCCACTAAAGGCGCTATTGCCACCAAGGGCGCTATCGCTACAAAAGGTGCAATTGCCACTAAAGGCGCTATCGCTACCAAGTAACAAAGGTTAGTGCGAAACAAAAAGCTAGATTGCCGATTTCGGATCTAGCTTTTTACTTTGTGTACTGCGTAGATATCAGGTGCACCCAGCCGTGTACCAGAGGCACGTCGCTCGCGTCTTTTTGTGGCGAGGCCGAGTAAGAATCCTGTGACACTCCATCGCGTAGACTCACGACTAAGAGAAGGCAGATTTCGGACCCTGCCTCTCCATCTCCCTCACACCTGACTCTGGCGACGATATGTGTGAGGGCTTTTTTTGCCCCGGATTCACCCAACCTCTGAATAGAAACAGAAAAGGCCCCGCGCAAAAAACGCGCGGGGCAAGTAGAGCTGCTTTGTAAATTAGCCTTCGATGAAGTCGCGTAAGTTGCGGTTGCGGCTCTCGAAGTACTTGAGCTTGCGCAAGGCTTTCGCTTCGATCTGGCGGATGCGCTCGCGGGTCACACCGAGCCGCTGACCGACCTCGTCTAGGGTGTGCTCGCGGTCGTCGAGCAGGCCGTGGCGCATCTTGAGGACCATCGCTTCGCGCTCGTTGAGGCGGTCTAGGGCCTCATCGATACGACTACTCATGGCGTTCTGACTCGCCAGGTCAACGGGCGAGGCGATGCTTTCATCGGCGATAAAATCACCGTAGAACGAGTCGTCCTCTTCGCCTATCGGCGTCTCGAGCGAGGTCGGTTCGCGGGTAAGCTGGAAGACCTCCTCGACCTTAGCGGCGTCCCAGCCCGGACCCATCGCGTGCGCGAGTTCGGCGTATGAGGGTTCACGGCCCAGCTCCTGATAGAGGTCGCGCTGCATCCGACTCAGTTTGGTGAGCGTTTCGCCCATGTGCACCGGAATACGGATGGTGCGGCCCTGATCCGAGAGGGCGCGGTTGATGGCCTGTTTGATCCACCATGTCGCGTAGGTCGAAAACTTGAACCCCTTACGGTATTCGAACTTCTCGACGGCCCGAATGAGTCCCTGATTGCCCTCTTGCACGATGTCCATAAAACCGAGACCGCGGTTGCGGTACTTTTTGGCAATCGACACCACGAGACGCAGGTTGGCCTCGGTAAGCTGACCCTTGGCGAGTTCGCCGTCCTCGACGAGTCGCATGAGGTTACGCCGATCGCGGTCGCTGAGCTTGTCACCATCGGCCTCGAGCCGCCCACGCGCGGCGCGGCCCTCTTCGTAGCGACGCGCGAGCGAGATCTCTTCCTCGAGCGCGAGCAGCTTGACGCGCCCAATCTCCTGCAGGTACTGCCGGACCGGGTCGCTGACCGAGGCGCGACTGTCCATCTGCGCTTCCATACGGGCCTCGAGGGCCTCGGTATCCTCGGCGTCCTCTTCGAGTTCTTCGGCGTCCTCTTCGGCGAGCACCCCTAGCTCTTCGAGATCGAACTCTTCAACCTCGACATCGGTTTCTTCTGCTTCGCTCTGGCCATCAAAGTCCTGTGCGCCTTCAACCTCGAGGGTTGCAACTGCGGCGGCGGTTTTCGTGATTTTTGCCGTAATGATCTCTCCTTCTTGCTGCCGCTCTTGCGGCATGTACCCTAGGGAACGAAACTCGCGCCCGTAGGCTTTTACGACGGCTCATGCCGTCTGTTTCGGGGTTTGAATGGGTGCGTACTGAGCAGGGATTTGCGGATTCGACGGTCTTGCGGCACAGCTCACGTAGCATCACACAACTACAAATAGTATAGTACTTGAGTCCGGTTATGTCAAGGCCCCTGCACGTCGGCCTAGCGGCGCAGTGAGTAGGGCAGCCCGGTCGCCGGATCATACGCCGCACTCGGCGCCACATCATGGCGCATCACAGTGCGTGCAGGCATAAAACGACATCCTGCGATCTGTCTGATCGCAGGATGGATGGCGTCGCTAGAAGGGTTTTGCCAGATGCACGAAGCGGCGGGCGCGAACGAGTTTTTTGAGCGCGCTCAGGACTCGAGCACTGGCGGAACTGTGCGTCTCAGCGCGATAGGCTGAACGCGACTACTGCGCTCTGGCTACCTCCAGGTTATTGACCACAAGTTGCAAGCCTTGGATATCCCGGTGACATCTCTGGCACAGCTCCCTTACTAATCACCACCGAGCAGCCTGAACCCGGCGGCGTCAGCTGGATGATGCGCACGTCCTCACGCACCTGGGTGACGTGGTCCACGTTGAAGCCGGATTTGTCTGCGTAGCGCGCAGTCTAGGTCCGAGACAGGTACGACGATTACCTCGAGCGTCTGGTTCGCGCTCTAGTCCCGCCTTCCTCGGGGGTAAGGTCGAGAAAGTTCGTACTCGAGCGAACAAGGATACCCGCCGAGGCAGTCATCCAGTTATCTCCACAATGCCCCATACCAATGCGCTAGACGGTTACAGGTTGCGACTCAAAGCCGTAACGCTGAATGACCACACCCGACCTGAGCTGCTCGGCACCGAGAAACCTGGCTCTGACATCCTTTTGCACGCCGGATAAGAAGGTAGGCCCATGCCCCGCTACGATCGGACTGACGGCGATGTGATACGTGTCTATTAGGTTCCACTGCACGAGCGTTTGCGCCAGGGTGGGGCTTGCTACCAAGAGGATCATGCCATCCGTCTGAGCCTTAATGGAACGAAGAGTTTCAACATCCCCATCAGTGCGCTTTGCGTTCCAATCGAAGGATCTGTCCCGTGATGTCACAACGTACTTCGGCTTGTCATCAAGGATTTCTGCGAGACGTTTTTCGGCTGCTGTGCTCTGATGGTCAGACGTGACTTTCGGCCAATAGCTATAAAGCAGTTCATATGTCGTTCTGCCGAAGAGCAGCGCGTCTGCCTGAGCAAACAACTCTGCGATCTTCGTGTGAAATTCGTCGTCGGCAATGACCTGGGTGTGGTCACAGCACGCGTCTATACTTAGATTCATCGTCGCTTGAACTGAACCCATGCCTTAAGTATCCTTCCTACCAAGTTGACTGTATGAGGTATAGAACGTTCGTACTCGAGACGAGCCACTCAACGCCTCTGCCAAACAGTGCGGTAAATCGCCTTGCCATCACGGACAAACACTATTAGAGCCAGGAACTTCACCGCGCGGGTTGCAAAGTGTCCCCGCCTCCCTAGCCCTGAAGGTGCGCTCGAGCAGCCCTTCGATCTCAGTCTGGGGCAGTGCGCGAAACGCCTTGGCGAGCGCGAACACCTTCCCCATCAGGACACCGATAAAGATACCCCCTTCGCCGTAGACCCTCGCTTCTGTCCTGAACGATTTCCGGTGCTTCGCTGCTTGCTCCTTCGAACGGTGAGGCTCGAGGTCGCAGATAAAGCGGGCTGCGGAGGCCCGTGTGACAGAACGCTAGCGTTC
>JBMDWS010000070.1:0-2739 GCA_048594695.1 Truepera sp.
CGTCCAGCGTATCGAGAACTGCACTGTAAAAACCATCTAGACAGATCGTTACGCCGATGCGACCAGCCGGGGTCATGAGTACCCGCTCGCTGCCCGCACGCGCTCGGGCTAGGCCAAGGCGGGACTCGAGCCCCCCCGTCAGATAGCGTTTGGCGCTGCGCCCCAGAATCGTTCCGGTCGGCGCGAAGGTGTAGGCGGCATTTTCGACACGCGGCTCGGTGATATGCAGACCCCGCGACGCCTCGTCACTCATGGGGGGCAGGAAGCTCGAGCCTGCCACGATGGTCGCGCCCGTCTGCCGGGCAGCATCGGCAAAGGCCACGGCATACGCCCGGCAGGCAGGGAGCGCCCGCGCCAGAAAGAACGCCTGCGGCCCGAAAGAGCGGTAACGGAGGGCAGCACGAAGCGTCGCACGCCATTCGAGTCCCAGCAGCGTCCGCACAGCCCCCGTGAGCCGGGTCTGCCCGGAGAATGCGTCACCGTGGCCCAACGTCAGGAGGAGCGGCAAGCCGATGAGTTCTGGAAAAGCCAGCAGTTTGGGTGCTTCATCGAGACCCTCGACTGCCCGCTGCGACAGGTCCCCAACCCACTCGGCGAACGCCTCAGGCGTGCGGTAGTGCACGAGGTCCAGGCGGGACTGCACGGCGATGAGGTGAACCTTCATGTCTCAAGTCTAGCCAGGATCGTTATGCCTGATGCACCTTGCGACCCTGTGCAGGTTAGTCATCGGCCTTTCGGTTTCTGTCCAGGCTTTAGGCCAACCACAAAATAGAAATCATTAAATTATCCGAGTATGAATTAGCAAATTTCAGAATACAGCCATACACAACCTTATTTGGAGTCCATGTAAAACGTTTATTGCCTATAGCACTCCTGTTTACTGGCCTTCTTACCGCGTGCCCTGCCCCCCAGACCGAAACGGCTCAGCCGCCGACACCCTTAGCCGACCTCAGTGGGACCTAGGAAGGCACCCTGACCCACAACGGAGACCCATCCGTTACCCACCCACTGACCGTCCCTCTGACCCAAACAAGATAGCGATCTCGGAGGCATGACGTCGCTCGGCCCTGTCATCACCGGAGACGTGACCGGAACCGTCACAAACAGCGGCGCGACCTTTGCGTTTTCCTACCTCGCAAGCGAGGACAGCACGGGGACACCGTTGTACCGACGATCGGCACCCAATACCTTTACCGGGACCCTCGAGGACAACACCCCGCTCGGGGGTCGTTGGTACGGTCGAAGGCTCCGACATCGCCGTGCCCGGCACCTTCACCCTGACACGTCCATAACCCCCACAGCTCCCACCCACCTGTCCCGCTTTCTCACTTGCCCTTTGGTAAACTCGGTCGGTGCTCAAGCGTTTCCCCCTCTACCTGCTGCGCGAGACGAGCGGCCTCTACGTCCTGGGCGTGGCTGCCTTCTGCCTGCTCCTTTCTATCGATACCCTGACCGTCTGGGCGGGCTACCTGATCGAGCAAAACGCTTCGGTCGGGACAGTTTTTCAGCTGATGCTCTACAAGCTGCCCTTTTTCCTGCACCTGTCGCTGCCGATCGCCTCGGTCTTCGCGGTCTTGCTGGCAACCGGACGGCTCGCCAAGGATTCCGAACTCAAGGCCGCTTACGCGTCAGGCGTGTCACCGAGGGCGCTGCTCTGGCCGCTGCTGGGTCTGGGGCTTTTGATCAGCGCCCTGGCTGTTCTCAATAACGGCTACCTCGAGCCCCGGGGCGAAGTCGCTCAGGACGTGCTCGAGGCGTCCTTTTACAACGCCCGGCCCTCGGCAGAAACCCAGCGCGAGGTGTCGTTTCGCCAACCTGACGGCATCTACCACGCCGCCCGTATCCGCGCCGACGATTTCGACAAGACCGAGGCCGAACTGACCGGCGTGCTCGTCTACGGCAACGACGACACTGTCTGGAGCGCCCGCTACGGTCGCTGGGACAGCGTCGCGAAGACCTGGACACTCGAGGAGGCCGAGATCCTGCGACCGAACGCCGCCCCCGTCACCCGGACGCGCGTCACGCTCCCCTTCGACCTCGAGGCGGACGCGGGCGAGGCCCTTCGCGCCGCCGACGTTCTGACGCTCGGGCAGCTGCGCGAGCGCATCGTCGCGGGCTCGCAAGCTGGACAAAATATCGCCGACGACCTTTTCGACTTCCATCGTCGCCTTGCCGACGCCTTCAGCGCGCTCATTTTCGTCCTCGTCGCCAGCGCCCTCGGACTCAACCTGCACGGACGCAGCGCGGGCTTTGGTTGGACCATTGTGCTGATCGCCGGCTTTTTTATTCTCTGGACCGTTTCTGAAAGCTTCTATCAGCAGGGTGTGCTGCCCCCGGTTGCTGCCGCCTGGCTGACCAGCGCCGTCGTCGGCGCAGTCGGCGTGGGGCTCGCCGCCTTCAGGTTGCGCTGATGAACCGACGTTTTGCTCGCTATCTGATTCAGGAGATTCTGCCGCTCTACGTCGCCGGGCTTATCGCCCTGCTGCTGCTCCTGCTCGCGCTGTTTCTCTTTCAGGGCGTCCTCGCCGAGGCGCTGTCACGCGGGGTCGGCGTGGGGCTCGTGGCGCAGTACCTGCTTTTCAGCATTCCCAGCGCTGCCGCCATGGGCTTGCCGCTGGCGCTCCTGTTCGCCTCGCTTTTGGGTATCACCCGGCTGTCTCAGGACAGCGAGATCAAGGCCGCCATCCTGCTCGGGCTGTCCCCGCAGCAGTTTCTCTCCCCCATCCTGCTGCTCGGCGT
>JBMDWS010000071.1:0-1566 GCA_048594695.1 Truepera sp.
GTACTCGATAAAGCGCACATGCAGCGGCAGGGTTTCGGTCAGTGCTGCGAGCTTCGCGACTTCCGAGTCATTGACGCCGCGCATGACCACGGCGTTCAGCTTGACCGGGTGCAGACCGCGCTCCAGCAGCGCGTGGATGCTCTCCCACACGGGCTTGCTGCTACCGCCCCCGGTCGCCCGCCGGAAAACGTCTTCTTCCACGGCGTCGAGCGAGATGTTGACGCGGTCGAGGCCCGCCGCCAAGAGGTCCTCGAGCCGCCGCCCGAGTAGTGTCGCGTTGGTAGTGATGGCGATATCCTCGACTCCGGCCTCTTTAGCGTAGGCGATCATCTCGGGTAGTTCTTTACGCAGGAGTGGCTCCCCGCCCGTAAAGCGCACCGAGCTGAGCCCTAGCCCGACAGCTGCGTCGATCACGTGCGCCACGTCCTGCACGCTGACCGTCCCGAGCGGGTCCTTGTGCCCCACGCCAAGCGGGTCGCAGTAGGTGCAGCGGAAGTTGCACCGGGGCGTCACGCTGACGCGCAGGTCGCGAATGACGCGCCCGTGAGCGTCCATAAGCGTGGTCGGCAGAACTTGGGTCACCCCTTCAGGCTACCCAAAATCGGCGGTCACGTCCGACCCCTGGCTGACAGTTAGGTGCTCGAGGGCTGAGTGTTCAAACGTCCGGGTAGCGCTGCATGAAGCTGTAACCCTCCCCCCAGCTTTCATAGACATCTCCAATGCCTGCCTCGAGACACACCCTCTCGACAACCGCGAAGAGTTCGCGCTGGGCGGGGATGCTGGCGCTGTCGGCTATCTCCCCGATAAGCTTCAGCAGCCGCTCGCCGCTTAGAGGAAACTGTGCCAGCGGGTACGCCCGCAGCTCCCGCTCGAGGTAGCCCAGGTAGGGAGCATGTCGCCCGAAAAGACCGAAAACCGTTGCGAGCAAGTGAGGGACGCCGCAGACGGCCTCGAGCTTTGCACCGAGCCTGTTACCTGCCCGGTGGCCCTTGAAGGCGCGGTAGGTGCTGTTCAGGTACGCGTCGAGAACGCCTCTCAGGTAACTATCCCGCTCCGCCTCGGGTACGCGCCCCTTAGCGTCGATGAGGGGCTGAATCTCGCCCGTCTTGTCGAGGATGGCCTGCACCCCGTAGAAGCTGTAGCGCGCCCAGCTCGTCTCGCTGCCCAAGGCCGCGCTCGTCCGAAACTCGCTCAGGGACGAAGGAAAGACCTCGAGGTCGGGATGCAGAGCGTAGCGCTCGTAGGTCTGCCGGGCCGCTTCGGTCGCGTCGTCCCGCAGGATAATGCCGATGTCGTAGTCGGCGTGCTCGTTCTGGAAACCTTTGCCCCTCGAGCCGCCGAGATATAGTCCCAGAACGTCGTGGTCTTGCGCCGCTTCATCGATAAGTTCCTGAAAATGCGCCTTTGCGTCCGTCATATGCCTCCACGGCCCGTTTTTGGGCCTGTTTCTAGAAGTCCGGCGTGAGCCGAGGGGCTCGAGCGCCGCGTTTCGCTTCTTTTGGGAGCATTTACGCACGCATCGCTTGCGAGTCTACATCGTCCAGACGAGTCCGCATGGTGACACAG
>JBMDWS010000072.1:0-1649 GCA_048594695.1 Truepera sp.
GGCCTCATCGTCTCTTTCGGTCGCTTCAGTGCGGCGCTTACCGGCGACGCGGAGGAGGCTGAGTTTAGCTGGTGGCAGACCCACGTCCCGCGCCTCTTGCAACGCGTCAACGTCTATAAGGCCGCACACCACGGCAGCCCCAACGGCGATTCGGCGGCGAGCATCGGCACGTTCAAACCCGAAGCCGTGGTGATCTCGGTCGGGACCGACAATACCTATGGGCACCCTTCAGCGGAGGCGCTCGAGCTCTACCGGGAGGCGGGCGCAACGGTCTACCGAACCGATCAGAACGGCAGCGTCACGGTTGTGGCGAGTTCCGACGGCTCTTATGAAGTCAGGCTGCAACGACCACGAACAGGACGCGAGTGGGAACCCGGAGCACGAACAGACGAAGGGAGCGTAGCGCCTAAATTACCCGCCTTTATCGACCGCGACTGCGGCGACTTCGCTACGCAAGCCGAGGCTCAGGCATTTTATGAAGCCGCCAAACCGGGTGACCCGCACCGCCTCGACAGCAATCACGACGGGTTCGTTTGTACGTCGTTGCCCTAAAAGCTACTTGGGTTGCTTGACGAAGGCGGGATAGGAGCCCTTTTGCTCGAAGCCGAGTGAGCGCAGGATATCGATCAGTTTCGGATCGGGCTGGGTAACGAGCGTCTGGATGCGCCCGAAGGGGCTCTGCGCCGCGAGTTCGGACATGGACGAGATGAGGAGACGCCGGAGCATCTCCGACGAGCTGCGGAATTCGGCAAGTACGCCCGCTGCCGTGAGGTAGTAGACACCGTCGATCCCATCCTGCGTCATCCCGTAGAAAGCGTAACCGACTGGCTCCTGGTCAAGCGTTTCGCTCGCCAAGAACCACTGGTTGGGCTGAAAGGGACCACGCCAGCGCTTGAGCCAAGCCCAGAACGCTTCGGAAGGTACAAAACCCTCGCCCTGCTCGAAAATGTGCTGGAAGCGTTCGTCGTTCTCCTCGCTCCAGGCCTCGAGCACCAAAGGCGCGCCGAGCGGCGGCAGGTCGGCGAGTTCGAACTCGAGGTCAAACACCTGGCGCGGCTCGAAACCGAGGGCCGTGAGGGCGGGCGCGAGTTCTCTCAAGCGCTCCGGAGAGACGTTATAGAGCGGCAAGTGAACCGCCTCGTGGTCTAACTTGCGCAGGAGTTCGCGCAGAAGTCGGGTCAGGTCGGCAGGATCTTCCCGGAACCAGAGGTTGCTGAGGTAGAGATTTTGGTCGTCGTCCTCGGGTTCGGGCGCGAGCGCGTAGGCTCCGGCAAGGGGCACGTCGCCGGGGGAAAAGAGAATAAAGCAGCGGTCGGCTTCGACCGTCAGATCATGAAGCTGACGCACACTGCGTCGCGCAAAGGCGCGCGGGTCGCTGTGGCCCAGGAAGCTGTAGGAGGAAGCGAGAAACCACTCGATTTCGTCGGGGGCGATGGAACGAATCACTAGAGCCGAGTCTACCAAAGCCGAAGCGGTAGACTCCAGAGATGTCGTCTTTCCGAACCGCCCTTTCACGATCCCTGCACCCGTGAGCAAACCTCGCATCATCGGCGGCGTCGCCAAAGGGCGCGTGCTCGAGACCCCCAAACGCGGTACCCGTCCGAGCCCCAGCAGACTGCGCGAGGCACTCTTTAATATCATCGGCTTCC
>JBMDWS010000073.1:0-9798 GCA_048594695.1 Truepera sp.
CTCCTGAGCGAAGAGGAAGCGGGCCGCATCACCTACGATTTCGTTGACGATATCGGTTACGCGGGCGACATGAAGCGGATTCTGCGTGACATCGCCGAGGAGCAAGCCCTGGCGGTCATCTTCGGGGACGCCTTCGGCAACGAGGAAGCCGTTCGCCGCATCGCCGCCGATTATCCGGATATCGCCTTCGTCTTCGGCTCGGGCCTGAGTCCCTCGGAACCCAACTTGTCCGTTTTCGACAACTGGATTCACGAGCCTGCTTATCTGAGTGGCCTCATCGCCGGAACGATGAGCGAGAGCGGTGTGGTCGGCGGAAACCCTGTCCCGGAGGTCAACCGAATCATCAACGCCTTCGAGGTCGGCGTCACCGAGGTCAACCCGGACGCCCGCGTGCTGGTGACTTTTATCAATTCCTGGTTCGACCCGCCCGCCGCCAAAGGGGCCGCACTGGCCCAGATCGGTGCCGGGGCCGACCTGCTCTTTGCCGAACGCTTCGGTGTGATCGAGGCAGCGCAGGAAAACGGTCTCCTGGCCTTCGGCAACATGAGTGACCAGAACAGTCTCGCCCCTGAAACGGTCATCACCGGGCCGGTCTGGAACATGCAGCCGACCGTCGAATACGCTCTCTCCCAGGTCGAGGGCGGCACCTATACGGCGCTCGACCTCAAGGACTTCTCGATGATGGGCAAGGGCGGCGCGAGCCTGGCCCCACTGCACAGCTTCGAAGAGACCTTGCCCGCCGACCTCGTCAAGCTCGTGCGGCAGCGCGAGGAGGAGATCAAAACCGGGCTGTTCCGCGTTCCGATCCTCGAGGAGGCCCCCTAACCTGTGAGCCGGACGCCCTTCCTGCGGCTGAGCGGCGTCACCAAGCACTTCGGCTCGCTCGTTGCCAACGACGCACTCGCCCTCACACTCTATGAGGGCGAGGTGCTGGCACTTCTGGGTGAAAACGGCGCGGGCAAGTCCACGCTCTCGAAGATTCTCTTCGGCATGTACCGCCCGGACGCAGGCGAACTGGTCGTGGCGGGCGAGCCTGTACAGTTCAGCGACCCAGCAGACCCCATTGCACGCGGTATCGGCTTCGTGTCGCAGCATTTTTCGCTGGTCTCGAGCTTTACAGTGGCGGAGAACGTGGTGCTCAGGCGCGAAGGCGGCGTGCTCCTCAAGCAACGGGCGCTCGAGCAGCGCGTCGGCGAACTCTCCAGGCGCTTCGGGCTCGGGCTCGAGCTGGGACAGCTTGTAAGCGAGCTATCGGTCGGCGAGCAGCAGCGCGTCGAGATCTTAAAGGCGCTCTACCGGGACTGCCGTCTCCTCATCCTCGACGAACCCACCGCGGCGCTGACGCCGCAGGACACCGAGAGGTTTTTCGGCATCCTGCGGACGCTGCAGGAGGAGGGGCTCGCAGTCCTCATCATCACCCACAAGCTCGCGGAGGTCATGGCGATCAGCCAGCGCGTCGCGGTGCTGCGCGGCGGCAAGCTAGTCGGCGAGCGCGTCACGGCGGACACGAACGAAGCCGAACTCGCCCGCCTGATGGTCGGGCGCGACACGGCGCCCGTGGTGCGGCAGGCATCTAGGCATGAAGCGGGCGAGACCGTCCTCGAGGTGAGCGACCTGTACGTTCGGGAGCGGAGCCGAACGCGCCTCAGCGGGGTTTCGTCTACGGTGCGAGCGGGTGAGGTCGTGGGGTGGGGCTCGCGGGTGTGGCGGGCAACGGTCAGAGTGAACTCGTCGCCATCCTCACCGGAATGCTCGAGCCCTCGTCGGGACGTGTGGTGCTCGGTGGCGAAGCGGTCAAGGACTTTACGCCCAACACGTTTCTAGCCAAGGGCGTCGGGCGCATTCCCGAGGACCGCTTTCGCGGGGTGGTCGGGGAGCTGAGCGTCGCCCAGAATTTGCTGCTCGAGCGCCTCGGGAGCGTGACGCGGGGCGGGCTGCTCGAGCACAGAAAGCTGCGGCAGGAGGCCGAAACTCTGATCGAGTCCTACGCCATCAAGGCCAAACCCGGAGACCGCGTCCGCACCCTCTCGGGCGGCAACGTGCAGAAGATCATCCTGGCCCGCACCCTGTCGCAGAACCCCCGGCTCATCGTCGCGGCGCAGCCCACACGCGGCCTCGACATCGGCGCGACAGCGTACGTGCAGGAAAAACTGCTGGCAAGCGCTGCCCGTGGTGCAGCCGTCCTCATCGTTTCAGACGACCTCGATGAGGTGCTGCGGCTCTCGGACCGCGTGCTGGTCATGTACGGCGGCAAAGTGACGGGTGAGTTTCCGGCCCATGCTGCCGACCCTGAAACGCTCGGCCTGCGGATGGCCGGCAAAACGCAGGAAACCCATGCTGCGGCTTGAACGGGCACCTGCCCCCCTCTGGCAACGGGCACTGATCCCCGTCGGGGCGATCCTCATCACCTTTATCGTCGGCAGCGTGGCGACGCTGCTCGCCGGGGCTAACCCTCTCGCGGTTTTTCACGCGGTGCTTCTCGAACCCCTCACCTCACGGACGGATAGGCTCGAGGTGCTCGTTCAGGCGATGCCCCTGCTCCTGACCGGGGTCGCCGTCGCCGTGGCTTTCCTGAGCGGCTACTACAACATCGGGGCGGAGGGGCAGCTCTACGCTGGCGCCCTGGCGGCGGCTTTCGTCGGGCCGAACCTGGGCGGGCTTCCGGCCCCCCTGGCGATTCCCGTCATGCTTCTGGCCGGCTTCGCGGCGGGCGCACTTTGGGCACTGGTGCCCGCACTGCTCAAGGTCCGGCTGCGCGTCGACGAGGTGGTAACTACGCTGCTTCTCAATTCCGTCATACTGTTTTTAGTAAGCGCCCTCCTGAACGGTCCCTGGCGCGACCCGGTGAGCGGCTGGCCACGCTCGCCCGCCCTGGCTCCCTCGGCGCTGCTGCCCGAGGTCGTGCCGCGCTCACGCGTTCACCTCGGGCTGGTACTGGCCCTTCTCGCCGTGGTCCTCCTCTGGTGGGTGCTGCGCCAGACACGCTTCGGACTCACACTGCGCGCCGTCGGCCTGAACAGCGAAGCGGCCCGCTTTGCCGGGCTGCGGACGGTACGGGTCGTGCTCATCTGTGCGCTCGTCAGTGGCGGCGTTGCCGGGCTCGCGGGCGTCGGTGAAGTCGCGGGGATTCACGGCTACCTCATCGCCGAACTGTCGCCGGGTTACGGCTACACGGGCATCATCGTCGCCACGTTCGGTGGTCTGAGCGCCCCCGGCATTCTCATCGGTGGGCTGTTTTTGGCCCTTATCGACACGGGCATCCTCTCGGCGAGCCGTTCGCTCGGCGTCCTGGTTTACCTCGGCGACATCTTGCAGGCGACGCTGCTCCTCTCAACCCTGGCGCTCCTGCTGCTCGAGCGCTACCGCATTCGTGTGGTCCGGCGGGTGGCCTGATGGAGATCATGCTGGCTCTCCTCGGCGGCGCCCTGCGCATCTCGAGCCCCATCCTCCTCGCTGCGCTCGGCGAAACGATTATCGAGCGCGCAGGCATCCTCAACCTCGGCATCGAAGGGACCATGCTCCTGTCGGCCTTCAGTGGCTTCGTGGTCGCGCAGCTCACGGGCTCGCTCTGGCTCGGCCTTGGTACGGCAGTGCTGACCGGGGTGCTGCTCTGTCTACTGATGGGCTTTTTGAGCGTGACTCTGAAACTCAATCAGCACGTCGCGGGGCTCGGCATCACGCTGCTCTCGAGCGGCGTGGCACTCTACGCGTTTCGCCTCCTCTACAGCGGCAGCAGCACGCCGCCCGATCTGGAAACCTCGTTCGAGCAGTTTCGCTTCTTCACGGGCACCCCGCTTGCACCCCTGTTCAGGCAGTACGGCCTCACCTACCTGGCGCTCCTGCTCGTACCGCTGACAGGCTGGTTTCTCATGCGCACGACCTTCGGCCTACGGTTGCGTTCCGTCGGCGAAAATCCGGAAGCCGCCGACGTTGCCGGGGTCGACGTAGGGCGAGTGCGCTATCTCGCGCTGGCCCTAGGCGGCGTGCTGATGGGCCTCGCCGGTGCGTTTTTGTCGCTGGCACAGCTCGGTGCCTTTACCCACGGCATGGTCAGCGGGCGCGGCTGGGTAGCGATTGCGCTGGTCATCTTCGGCAACTGGCGACCGAGCCGGGTGCTCGTAGGAGCGCTGCTCTTCGGCTTTCTGCAGGCTGCGCAACTGCGGCTACAGGCTGAGGGCGTCAACCTACCCTATGAAGCGCTCCTGGCGCTGCCTTATCTGGTGACGATTCTGGTCTTGGTCCTGACCGGGCGCAACGCGGCGTATCCAAAGGCGCTGCTCAAGCCGTACTACCACGAGGGGGCTTAGGTCTTTCCAGAGTGCTGTTTTGGAAGCTCGAGCCCTCAACGCCCATGCTTGTAGAACCATGACGAGAAGGGAGATCATCGGGTTATAGACGACGAGATAGACGGTTATCGATTTCACATTAATACCCGGCAGGTCCGTAGGACACCAAGGTCACGAAGTTCCCTAATCCCATCGTCGCGACGATGCCGTAAACGCAACAAGCGGGAAAGGCTCGAGGGCGATCACAGAAGCGGCCCTACACAGCCACATCACCTGATATGAGCAACAGGACGAGCATGATGTTGAAGAAGGAGAAGATCGTCCGGTCAGTCGCCTTTATGGATGTGCGGGTCTGGCCCATAGTCAGCAGGTGCGGCAAGGTCAAAACGCCGAGGAGCGTCTGGACCGTACGTCGGGGGCTCGAGACCCTCAGCGCTCGCGGCCAATCGCCTGTCGTTGAGCAGTCATCTTTCCCATACTACTGCGGCCAAAATGCTCACCCGCCCATCCTTATTTGACGACTTACACACGCGCATCCGGCACAATAAAAGCTGTGCCCGTTCACTTCCTGAGAGCCCTGCGCCGCGTTCTCATCGTCACGACCACGTTCCCGATCCTCTGGTTTCTGGTTGCAGGTCTCTCGGTCGTGGGTGGCGTGCGGATTCACGGGCTCGAGCACCCCTGGCTTCTGGCGCTCGCCTACGGCATGTTCTGGGCCACGCCGCCCCTCGCGCTGGTCGGCCTCATATTGGGCCTGGTGCAGCGAACCAATGGACGGCCCCTGCCCCGGCTCTACCTGACTCTCATCGTGGCTTCGGCTGTCATCTGGCTAGGCCTCATGGGTCTCATCAGCCTCTTCCCGAACTAACCCTGCTCGAGAACCGCTGTCCCCAAACCGAACGCCAGCGCGTCCTCGGCAAGCGCGACAGGCAGGTCCGGCATGCCCTCCTCTTGGGTCAGCACGCGGCGCACCTCGTAAAACACGTAAGCCCCGACGACAGCGCCAAGCGCCCCGAACGCGGCCCCGGTAAACGTGTCCTCCCGCGCTGAACGGCTCAGCGCCGCGCCGCAGAGCGCGCCCGACGCAATACGGCCCGACAGGCCGAGCGGGGCGACTCGAGCGGGCGCACTAGGCAGCTTGTCACCGACGAGTTCACCTGCTGCCGCGAGTGGCAGAAGGGTTGCCACATTGTCCGAACGCATAAACTCGAGCCGTCCAAGGCGCGGTCTCCTGCGGCCACTCAGCTTTCTGGACAGAAGTGCAGGACCGAGCGCGGCGCGCATTCCGCAGACGACGCCGAGGATAAACGATCTGGATTTAAACATAGCCCAAGCGTAACGGGCGCACCTGTTGCAAAACCGTACAGTGTGCTTCAGAGCGTCCGTGCTGCAACCCCGCACACGCACCCCAGATGGCAAGCCCATTCTGTCAGAGCTTTCATACCCAAACGTCCAAATGCTATGTTTGCCGAGCAAAAACCGATAAATTTATCTCCCGCAAGCATATATTCTGTAAACAATTTTACGCTCCCCGCTGCGCGGGAATCCTACAGTGCAGGGATGGACTCGCCTTGTCATGATGGGCAGGACGCCGATACATCCCGCTCGCAACCCCCAAGGGGGCTGGTCGCGAGTATCCTTCCAGATATCACGCCTGAAGCGGCTTTCGACCGCATTACAACACTGGCGAGCCTAACGTTTAATACGCCTATCGCCCTTGTCAGCCTGATCAGAGAAGACAGACTTTTATTCAAGTCTTGCTTTGGCCTCGAGATGTCCGACGCCGCGCTGGAGGGCTCGTTTTGCAGCTACGTGGCCCAGAGCGACAGCGTGCTTGTGGTTCCGGATGCCCGGGCAGACCCCCGCTTCCAGGACAACCCGATGGTCACCGGCTACCCGCGTATCTGCTTCTACGCCGGTGCCCCGCTCAAAACCCCGGAGGGCGAGTGCCTGGGGACGCTGTGCGTGATCGACAGCGAACCCCGCGGTGATTTTAACCAGGGACAGACCCAGATGCTTTTCGAACTGGCCGGGATGGCGACGGAGCTGCTCGAGGCGCGGCGTGTCATACGAACCCTGGCCGAGGAGCGAGCTTTTACCCTGACGGTCCTCGAGAATATCTCGGACGCCGTGGTGGCCTGCAACGCCGACGGGCAATTGACCATCTTCAACGAGGCGGCCCGCGCCCTGCACGGGCTCCCTGAAAAACTTCTCGACCCGAGCACCTGGGCGTCGCACTACGACCTCTATGAAGCCGACGGCGTCACTGCGCTTCCCCTCGAGCGCATTCCCCTCTACCGCGCCTACCGTGGGGAAGCCGTCAAGGACGCTGAGATGGTCGTCTCCCCCAGAGGCGGACAGCCTCGGCACCTGCGAACCAACGGTCGCGCCTTTACCGACGGGTCGGGTCAGACGCTCGGCGCGGTCGTCGCCATGCGCGACGTGACCAGCGAACGCCGCGCCGAGGCCGCTTTGCGGGAGAGCGAACACCATCACCGGCTCGTCGTCGAGACACTGCAAGAAGGCGTCGTACAGCAAGAGCGCGATGGGCGCATCACGATGTGTAACGCCGCGGCCGAGCGCATCTTGGGGCTCTCTCGGAGCCAGATGCTCGGACGCGAATCGACGGACCCGCGCTGGCGCGCCGTGCGCGAGGACGGTTCGGACTATCCCGGGAACGAGCATCCGGCTATGATCGCGCTCAAAACGGGTGTAGCCCAACGCGACTGTATCTTCGGCGTGTTCAAACCCGACAGAACCCTCTCCTGGATTCGCGTCAACTCGCAGCCGCTCTTCTATCCTGGCAACGACGTCCCTCACGCGGTCGTTTCGTCGTTTGCCGATATTACCGATCTGAAAGAGACCGAAAGGCGTCTTCGCCACTCGGCGCTACACGATGAGCTTACGGGCCTGCCAACGCGGGTATTGCTCCTCGACCGGCTCGAGAATGCCGCCCTCAGGGCGTCACGCCTGCCGCTCGAGCACTACGGCCTCCTGTTTATCGATCTCGATAATTTCAAGGCCGTCAACGATACCTTCGGGCATCATGTGGGAGACGCAGTCCTCGTCGAGGTCGCGCACATCATGAGTAGCAACGTGCGTGAGAGCGATACGGTCTCTCGGCTCGGCGGAGACGAGTTCGTGGTCCTGCTCGAGGGGCTCTCGGACCCCTCCGACGCTACCCGGCTCGCCGAACGCCTGCTTCGCAACCTGAATACGACCCTCCCTGTCGGCAAGGCGGCACTTTCCATAAGCGCCAGCATCGGTGTCGCGCTGCCTGACAAGGATTCGAGCGGCGCAGCGCTGCTCGAGCGGGCCGACGCTGCGATGTACCGCGCCAAGGCCCAGGGGAAGAGACAGTTCGTGAGCGCCAACAGCTTAGCGTTCCACTAACTGCCGATTGGACCCTTCTAGAACTCAGACAATGCAACACCTGCTCGGCTACCACGCGAAAGCAGGTCCAAGGGAGGTGCGGGCAATCCGCCCCCACCAAGTAATAGAGGTTTATTCTTGACGCCGACCGTATGCCCGTATAGGCTCGGAAGAGCAGCCAAAAGCAAACAAGCCTGTCCCGGGGACAGGCTTGTTTACAGAAAGGGAAGACACGGTGCATATTGAGCTCGAGTACGGAGACGGTTATCTGCCGATAGAGGTTCCCGACACCACGCCCGTGGTTCGCGCGGGCACTCTGTTCGAGGAACCGATTCCGCTGGCAGATCCAGTCGAGGCAACCCGTCAGGCACTCCGACATCCTCTGGGCAGTAAACCCCTTCACGAACGGGCGAACAGCCGCTCACGCGTGGTCATAGGCTTTCCCGATCGTGTGAAAGGCGGCGCTCACGCGACGGCTCACCGAAAAGTTGCCCTGTCGCTCATTCTCCAAGAGCTCGAACGCGCTGGCGTCAAGGATGAGAATATCCGGCTGGTATGCGGCATCGGGCTACATCGCAAAAACACCTTTGAAGATTTTGCGGAGTACCTTGGCGAAGATATCGTCAAACGTTTCGGCTTCAGGGGCCTCGTAAATCACGATGCGGAGGATCCTGCAGGGATGGTCGTCCTGGGCCAAACCGAACACGGCGACTACGTAGACTTCAATCGCCAGGCGTTCGAGGCCGATTTGACGGTCATGCTGGGCCACACCATGGGCAACCCTTACGGGGGCTACAGCGGGGGGTACAAGATGCCCTGCACGGGCTTTACCGGCTGGCGCTCGATTCGCTGCCACCACACCCCGGCCACCATGTACCGCGAGGACTTCGTGCCCGTGTCCAGCCATTCCCATTTTCGCCACCAGCTTCGGGCCATCGGCAAAAAGATCGAGGCGGAGATGAATAAGGAGTTCTTCCTCGTCGACGCAGTGCTTAACGGCAGGTCGGAGCAGCTTCAGATCGTAGCTGGCACGCCAACAGCCGTGGAAGAGGCCACCTGGCCCAAGGCGGCCCATCGGACCGACGTCGAAGTGCCCGGGCCGAGAGCCAATGTGCTGGTGCTCGGCATCCCCCGCTCGTTTCACTATGGTCCCGGTATGGGCAGCAATCCGGTGCTCATGCTGCAGGGCATGGGCTCATGGGTCACACGTGCAGCTGCCGCGCTGGAAAAGCGGTTCGTCATCATCGCAGCGACGATCTGTGACGGCTGGTTCAACCCGTCATGGTTCCCGGCCTACGAGGCGATCTATGAGAAACTTCAGGAGCTCACAAGTGCGGAAGAGCTCCTGGCCTTCGAAGAGGCGTTCGCCACCCAGCCCGACTGGGTGCACAAGTACCGTCATGAATACGCCTATCACCCGTTCCATGGTTTCTCGATGGCTTACATGGGGAGCGTCGCTAATCGAAAGGCTCTAGGTATCTACGTGGTCGGTGCCGAGAAGCCGGGGTACGCGAGGGGCATGGGCTGCATGCCTGTGGGCACGTTCGACGAGGCACTTCGGGGTGCGACGCGACTTCTCGACGAAGAGGCGCGACTGCTGGTCGTCCCAGCCATTTCCAAGCCCGCCGTCCACCTGAGCTCGGCGGAGGGTTAGGGGGTCTTATGAACGCAGCGCGTTCGGCAACCGTCGCCGTCATAGGACTCGGGCGCATGGGGTCCATGATCGCCCAGCGGCTTGCCGAGGACTACACCGTTCTGGGCTGGGACGTACGACCGCTCGAGCTTCCCGGTGTCTTGCGAGCGGAGGGGCTCGAGCATCTCGCGTCGAGCGCCCAGGTCGTTCTTTCCTCGCTGCCGTCCAGCGAACAGACGCGGGAGGTGTTTGAAACGCACGCGTTCAGGAGCGCCTTTGAAGCCTCCAGTAGCGTTTTTGTCGATGTCAGCACCTCAGCTCCAAATGACTTCCGTGCTTTGGTGGAGGATGTAGGCCAGACGGGAAGCAGACTGATCGACGCCCCGATCCTCGGTCGCCCCGAGAGCTGCGGCACCTGGACGATGCCCGTAGGCGGTGAGACAGCGTCGGTCGAGATCGTTCGGCCCGTTCTCGAGAAGGTCGCCTCCAGGGTCGTCCACGTCGGCG
>JBMDWS010000074.1:0-16248 GCA_048594695.1 Truepera sp.
GGTTGAGGCTCGAGCCTCACGCGATAGTCTTTGGGCGGATGGGGTGCCAAAATGCCGAGATGAAGGCTGACACGACCCGTGACCTCATTAGTTTGCGTGAAGCGCTCGAGGCCTCGTGGGATGAGCACACGTCTTACAGGGGTGTTTCAGCGGCGCATAATCCGGCTTTAGGTCAATGCTATCCCACATCTCGAGCCGTGCAGCACTTTTTCCCGCAGACAGAGATCGTTAAGGGTGTGGTGCGCTGTGGCGGGGGCGAGGACGTTCACTTCTGGAACCTTCTTATCGTCGCGGGTACTGCCTACCCCATTGATCTGACCTGGCAGCAGTTTCCCCCCGGTTCGACCGTGCGTAGCTACGACGTTCTCGACCGCAATGCGCTGGGCGATAGCGAAGAGACGATTCGCCGCTGCGACCTTCTTCGGCAGCGCGTGCTGAACTACCTGAACGCACGCGGCGAAGCCGTGGACTGAACGTGCTGTTTGGCTCTCTTCGCGGCGAACCGGGCAGGACCTGGCTAAGGTATAGTGCGCCCACGACGTGTATAGTTCTCCCCTCAGTTCTGCCGAGAACCCTTAGCGACACGCCCCCTGGAGGAACCTGTGGAGCGCCCCAACATCCTCTTTATCCTGACCGACGACCACGCCGCGCACGCCATGAGCTGCTATGGCAGCCGCATCAACGAGACGCCCAACCTAGACCGCATCGCCGAGGGTGGCGTGAGGCTGCAAAACTGCTTCTGTACAAACTCGATCTGCGCCCCGAGCCGCGCCACCATCCTGACCGGAACCTACAACCACGTCAATGGGGTGACCACGCTCTTTACCCCGCTCGACGGGCGGCAGGTGACGTTTCCCAAACTTCTCCAAGCCTCGGGGTATCAGACCGCGATCATCGGCAAGTGGCACCTCGGGCATGGCGGACACGCCGACCCGACGGGTTTCGACTACTGGAACGTGCTGCCTGGTCAGGGGGACTACTTTGATCCCGAGATGATCGAGATGGGCGAGCGCAAAACCTATACGGGCTACGCCACCGACCTGATTACCGACATGTCCCTGGAGTGGCTGGAAAAGCGCGACCTCGAGCGACCCTTTTTGCTGATGTGTCACCACAAAGCGCCGCACCGACCCTGGGACCCGGACGAGAAGCACGCGCACATGTACGACGACGTGGAAATCCCCGAGCCCTATACCTTTAACGACGACTATAGCCACCGCGCTAGCGCCGCCGCCGCCGCGACCATGCGCATCGACCGGGACATGAATGAGCGCGATATGAAGGGGCCGCCGCCGCAGGGCTTGCCCGTTCACGAGACCAAACGCTGGAAGTATCAGCGCTACATCAAGGACTACCTGCGCTGCGTCGCTTCGGTCGACGACAATGTCGGGCGGCTGCTCGACTACCTTGACGCCGAGGGCCTGACAGAAAACACGATTGTCGTCTATACCAGCGACCAGGGCTTTTTTCTGGGCGACCACGGCTGGTACGACAAGCGCTTCATGTACGAAGAGTCGCTCCGGATGCCCTTCGTGATGCGCTACCCGGCCGCGTTTGGGCCGGGCCTGGTCAAAGACGAGATCATCCTTAACGTCGATTTCGCCCCGACGTTTCTGGACTACGCGGGATTGCCCATCCCCGAAGGTTTCCAGGGGCGCTCACTCAGGCCCATTCTTGGGGGCCACACCCCCGGGGACTGGCGCAGGAGCATGTATTACCGCTACTGGATGCACCTGATGGACCACAACGTCTACGCGCACTACGGCCTGCGGACCGAGCGCTACAAGCTCATCTACTACTACGGCGACGCGCTGGGGCAACCGGGCACGCTCGATGAACGCACGGAGCCCGAATGGGAGCTTTTCGACCTGCAGAACGACCCATTCGAGCTCGAGAACCTCGCGGATGATCCCGCTAAAGCCGGACTCCTCGCTGAGCTTCAGGGGGAACTGGCGCGGGTACAGCTCGAGGTCGGTGACGAACCGTATGTACGCGCGTAAGACAAAACGCCGTGAGCGTGAAGCGTTTGCGATAGAAAGATAAAAGCGTGTCTCGGCGACTCGACATCCAGACCCAAGCGCGAGCAGGAGGTGAAAATGGCTGAAGAGATTCAGGTGGTTAGCTGCTGCGCCCCGGCACGGGCTTCGGGTACCGGCGTGCGCGACGTGTCGCCCCCGGCGGCTCCCGGTTCGACCGAAGGAATGGTCCTCTTGCCGGGTGGGCGCTTTTTGATGGGAACCGATGAGCCGACCTTTCCAGAAGACGGCGAGGGGCCGGTACGCACTGTCACGCTAAAGCCCTTCTGGATCGACCCTTACGCCGTGACCAACGCGCAGTTTGCCGACTTCGTGCGGGCGACAGGCTACACCACCGAAGCTGAGACGTTTGGCTGGTCGTTCGTTTTTTATCAGTTCCTGCTGCAGAGCGCTGCGCCGACGCAGGGCGTGCAGGCGGCGCCCTGGTGGCGGCAGGTCTACGGGGCCAAATGGGACAGGCCCGAGGGGCCGGGCTCGGGTCTCGAGGGGCGCATGGATCATCCGGTCGTTCACGTGTCCTGGAACGACGCCGTAGCCTACGCGGGCTGGGCGGGCAAGCGCCTGCCTTCTGAAGCCGAGTGGGAGTACGCGGCGCGGGGGGGGCTTGGGGGCAAGCGTTTCCCCTGGGGGGACCGGCTCGTCGAGGGCAAAAAGCACCGCTGCAACACTTGGCAGGGCACCTTTCCCACGAACAACACCCAAAAGGACGGCTACGCCGGAACTGCGCCCGTGACGACTTTCGAGCCCAACAGTTACGGCCTCTACAACATGACCGGCAATACCTGGGAGTGGTGCGCGGACTGGTTCACGCCCGCCCACACGCCGGAGCCGAGCCACGACCCGCGTGGCCCGGAAACGGGTCAAACCAAGGTCACGAAGGGTGGTTCGTACCTCTGCCACGCCTCGTACTGCAACCGCTACCGGGTCGCGGCCCGGACACACATCACGCCCGACAGCACCACCGGGCATACAGGCTTTCGGCTAGTACGGGACGTCTGAATGCCGGGTGCACCTTATCTTTAGCACTCAGCCTCGCTCTTTTCGGTGGTCTCTTGCTGTCGACTACCTATCATCAGATCAAGCTAATCCGCACGCTGCGGCAGCGGGATCTGTTTGGGATAGCGCCAGGCACTTTTGGCAAACTCCTCGAGCCACTTGTCGTCCGTTCGGGGTGCGTAAGATGGACTCAGCTTGAGCTCACCGACAAGCTGCCCTTCGTAGACGAGCAGCAGCTTGTAGCCATCTTTTTCTTTGACCACCAAGTTCGATAGCGATAGCTCGGGAACGAGGCGGCGGGCTGCCTGAAAGAGAGTGCCGAGATTGGTGGTGCGAGACGGTACTGCCGCAAACCCCTCGAGCCCCAGCGGTACAGGCAGCCGTGTACTGGGATCGAGGTTGAAGCGCCCATAGAAGTGGGAATCGTCTCCCAGAAGAACCTTGATCTCGTGCTTTTCCCCCCGACGTCCGTGAACGTGCTCGAAGATAGCGACAGCGCCAAGGGACGGGTAGAGTTCCTGGGCGGCGGCGAGCGCCCCTTGCGTTTCGGTCGGCGGTGCCACGTCGCGGAGCCCCGGTGGGCCAATGGGTGGTCCTGCGGGAAGTGGGCCTGGTTGCGCTAGCACCCACATCGAGAGAAGCGCTCCGAGGAGCGCTCCTAGAGGACGCAGGGTGTAAGCCATATTCGCGTAAGTCTAACAAGCCCAGCTTAGAACCCGCGTTCAGCGGATAGGAGGTGCTGCGCCGCCTTAGCAACTTCCCTCGCAGCGTGGGCGTAAGCGAGGTTTGAATCATAGCTTGATGTGTCTTGGCTGGCGCTGCGCTGTCCCGTGGTTCTCTGGGTGCTCTGTACCAGCAGTGAGCGGGCGAGACGCTGCAGTTCACCGATCCGGGCATTGCTTCCGCCGTAATAGGTGAGTTCGCGACTCAGTTTGTCGAGCTCCTCTTGTGCCCTGAACGGTGCCTCGAAAGCGTCGGGCATGACGCTAGGTCCTGCCCCCATACCTAGGGGTGCCGGGGTGGGCGGCGCGAGGGGGCCGGGTGCAGCGGGACCCCGTGCGGCGGGCAGTGCGGGCGAGGTGATGACTCCCTGGGCACTGTAGACGTGTTCAGCGGCTTTGTAGAGGTCTTCGGCCGCGTTCGCCTGACTTTCACTCAGCGTAAAGTTCTTCGCCTCGTAGCTGGTCTGCGCGCTTTTCAGTAGGGACTCCGCAGTTGTCAGGAAGGAGACTTCCGGCGGGTTCTGCAGCAGAGCACGCTGAGCCTCGAAATCGTACGCATGGCGTGTGGCGCCCTCCAGCGCACGAAGTGCTTTCTGAGTTCGCTCGTATTGTACGAAGGCTTTGTAGTCGGTAAAAATGGTCTGGCGCTGGTTCGTGCCGGGGGTCGGTATTGTTGCCGCGGAACTCCCTGGCTGAGGGGATGCTGGCGTCGTCTGGGCGGTGCTGAGTCCGAGCGCGAGGGCGAGAAGGGTAGCGGCGGTCATGGTGTGTTTCATGGTTTCCTCCCGACTCTCACTTTAGGAAGGCAAGCTGAGGGCGCACCCCCGCTAACCTGAAGCCGAGCTGAAGCCGAGCCGAATGCGTGCGCCCGATACCTCGGGAGGCGTGCCTGCGAGGCGGTTTTCTAACCGCACGACACCGCCATGAACGTCCATGACGGCCCGTACGATGGCCAGACCGAGCCCTGTTCCCTGCCCTTCACTGTGTATGAACGGCTCGAGTCCTCGCTCGAGCATCCCCTCTGAAAAGCCCCTACCTGCATCCTCGAAGAGTAGCCAGACGTACCCCCCCTGCGACTCGGCTCTGAGTGTAAACGGGGGTGCGCCGTAACGTCGGGCGTTGCTTAGTAGGTTGCCGAGAGCTACCTCGAGTAGCTCCGGTTCGGCGCGAACGGTCGATATCTGACCGGGCGTTTCGGCCCCGTTCTGCCATAGCAAGTCGGGAAAGCGCTGCGCTGCAAAGGCGCGCAGGTCTATCGTTTCCACGACAGGCTGCGCGCGTCCCTCGAGGCGCGCCAGGAGGAGCAGGGTGTCGAGAAGGGCGCGCATCCGGGCCATCTCGCGCAGGGCACCCGCAAGTGCGCGAGGCTCGTCAGGCCGCCGCTGAGCGACCTCGAGGTAGCCCCCCAGTGCCGTCAGGGGCGTCCTGAGTTCGTGTGAGGCCTGTCCGGCGAAGCGGCGGGCCGCCGCCTCCTGTGCTCGCGACCGGGCGAGGGCGTGAGACAGTTCTTGGAGCAAGCCGTTCAGCTGCACGGCTGTCGGCTTGAGTTCGGGGATCTCGGGAAGGGGCAGCAGCTCGAGCCGTTCTGGAGACCGCTGGGCAATCTCTTGGCGTAGCCTTTCCAGGGGGGCGAGGACCAATCCCAGCGCCTGCGCGCCGAAGAGGCCAATGAGGACAAATAATCCTCCGGCTGCTAGCGAGTAGGCCAGGATCAGGCGGCGTGTGAGCGTCGTCGATTCAATCGCTCTCACGGCCAGACCGACCGCACCTGTCTGGGTTGGAAGGACTACATAGAGCCTGTCGCCCAACAGTTCGCTGTAGTGCGAGCGGTCGTCGAGGGCGCTTGCAACCGGGGCGGGCAGGGTATGGGTCGCTGTGTCTGTAAAGCGGAGTCGGCCCCCGCGCGAGATGAACCCGAAGCCGCCGTACTCGTTGACGAGGCCCGAGAGGGTAAGCACGTTGAGCCCGTTGCTGCTCGCGGCATTATAGAACCCAAGCCTTAGAAGAATGGACGTCTCGAGGTTGCGTAACGAGGCCCGCTGCGCTTCACGCACGGTAAAGATTCCTAGAGGGACGAGGAGCAACGCCAGGGCCACAAGGAGGAGCAGCGTCAGGCGCTGACGCAACGTCAGATAGCGCAAGGGTCCAGCGCGGCTCACCGGCTCAGGCGTCTTCCAGAATATAGCCGTAGCCGCGCACTGTGCGAATCAGCGGTGGGTCGCCGAGGCTGCGCCGCAGGCTCGAGATATGCACTTCGAGCGTGTTCGGGTCGGCCGCTTCGCGCCAAACACTGCGGATAAGCGTTTCTTTGGGCATGATACGTGCGTGATTCTCGAGTAGGAGTTGCAACAGCAAGAACTCCTTGGGGGAGATCTCAAGCGGACGCTCGCCCCGCCACGCCCTCATCCGCTCGGGCTCGAGGCGCACGTCTCCGACTTGCAAGGCGCGCTCCTGGGGTGCGGCGCGGCGCAACAGAGCCTCGAGGCGAGCAACGAGTTCTGCGAGCGCAAACGGTTTGACAAGGTAATCGTCGGCTCCACGCCTGAGGCCGCGTACCCGGTCCTCGACCGTGTCGAGTGCCGTCAGCATGAGCACGGCAACGTCGTGCTTGGGGTTCTGGGATTTGCGAATCTCTGCGAGAACGCTGTAACCGTCGGAGCCAGGCAAGAGAATATCGAGCACGACAACATCAATCGCTTCATGAGCGAGCAACCTGAGTCCGTCGCTGCCGTTGGGTGCCGCGTATACGGTAAAACCTTCGAACCCGAGACCGAGCTCGAGCGATTCGCGAATGCCAGGGTCGTCTTCGATAAGCAGCAGGTTTGGACCCGGTTCGGCGTGCGTCATAGCTCCGTATCCTAGCTCGCAGCCGCCACCGATTATGTGAGCGTATGTCCCGTCTGTCCGGATTCGTGCGTTGGCAGGCAAAGGTCGGGAAGAGAAATCTGGCGTGCTAGGGGCAGCCCAAAATAGTTTGTGTACCTGTGCGCTCGAGAGTGATTTTCGAGGAATCCTGCTGGGCTTTTAGGTCCGAAAGACCCGTCACCAAAAGGCTTTTTCTTCTCGTGCCCGCGCGGCTTTTGTCATCTATTACCTTAACATTTAAGGTAATTTGAGGTATACTTTAGGCATGGAACAGATCCTTCAAGATCACCCGCCCCGTGGCGTCAAACAAGACTATTCGGACTACCTCGGACAGCTCCAGGCCATCCACGCCCTGCGCGATGAGCTCGAGCTCACCCCCGCCCAGTACCAGCTTCTTTTGCATCGCCTGACCGGTTCTTATTCTGCCAAGTACATGACCGAGAGCGACCGGGAGCGCATCATCTCGTTCTTCTCGCTTCACCGCGACCTGAGCGAGCTCGTCGCCAAGGCGCAGGGGGCACTCGAGCAGCTCGGCGGCTCATTCAGCCTCGCGCAGCCCGAACTGCTGATGGACAAGGAGGTCTACCTGAACGGCGACTTTCTGACCCGCACGCAGGCCTCGATCGAGAGCGTGGTGATGATGATGCGGACCCGCTACGGCGAAGCGGCGCGGCTTATCTGCGCTACCGAAGAGCGCGAGGTGGACGAGACTTCGCTGAAGCTCGAGTTCGTCGCTTAAACCCAGAGCAGAAACGTCCACATGATGGGGCCGCAGGAGACTGCGGCTCTTCTCTTTTGGGGCCTCACCCTTTACGTGTTATGGTTCTAACGTATATATACTATCGTATACCTATGCAAGTTAATACTAAAACCCTCCTCAACCGTGCCGATTTTGAAGCCCTTCTCGAGCAGACCGAATTGCCCGTCAGTCTGGCCCTTATCGATCTCGACTATTTCAAGGAGATTAACGACACCTACGGGCACGGGGCGGGGGACCGGGTGCTGCGCAGCCTCGAGGCCGTCCTGCTCGGCTCACTGCCGGAGGAGGCCGCGGTTGCCCGCCTGGGCGGCGACGAGTACGCGGTACTGCTCTTCGATCAGCCCGCCGAAAGCGCTCTTATCGTGATGGAAGAGGTGCGGCGCTACTTCAGCGGGCGCACGCTGCCGGAGGTGCCGCGCAAGCTGCAGCTTTCGGTCGGTATCGCCTGCGCCCCGACGCACGCGCCTCGGGAGGGGTTGGAGCGCGCCGCCGACGAGGCCCTGTACCGCGCCAAGAGCGAGGGGCGAGGCCGGGTGGCGATCTATGTGGAATCGAAGATGACCTTAAAGAGCAACTACTATTCGAAGGCGAGCCTCGAGCGCCTCACCAAACTCTCCGACGCGCTGAGCCGCACCGAAGCGAGTCTGCTCCGTGAAGCTCTCGACGACCTCTTCGTCAAGCATGGTGGCGCGCTGTGAGCGAGAGGGCGAACCTGCACCTCACCCTGCTGCGGCACGGACGCTCCCGCGCCGACGACGAGCGGGTTCACGAGGGCCGTTACGACAGCCCGCTGACCGTTGTCGGGATCGAACAGGCCGAACGGTTGGCAGCATATTGGACGAAAAACCCGCCGGGCTTCGAGCGCATCGTGTGCTCGAGCCTCGGGCGGGCGCAGCGCACGGCGGAGATCATCGGGGCGGCGCTCGAGCTGCCCGTCACCCCCGACGACGCCTGGCGTGAATTCGACAATGGCCCGGTCGCAGGGCTCCCCTTCGATGAGGCACGCAAACGGTACCCCGCCCCGGCCTTTCGTCACCGCTTCACGCCCTTTACCCCGGACGGCGGCGAGTCGGACGCGACCTTCGAGCGGCGCATCAGCGGGGCGCTCGAGGCGCTCTTCGTCCGACCTGAGCAGCGGGTGCTGGTGGTGGCGCACGGCGGCTGCCTGAACGTGGCGCTGCGAAACATCCTGCGCGCCCCTCGGGACTCGAGCTTCGCCTTTGGCGACACGAGCTTTGCCGAAGTGGTCCTGTCTCGCACGTCGGCGGGCGCGAGGCTTATTGGCCTCAATGCCCGGCCGCATCTCGCGTGAGTCTCTGGGAGACGCTCAGCGAACCCTGGCGGGTGTGTCTGACGCTCGCCTGGGAGAGCTACGGTCACGGATCGCTGCCGATTGCGGCGGTCATCGTGGATCAAGAGAGCCGCGTCGTGGCGCGAGGCCGTAACCGCCTTCAGGACGCCGATGGGGCCGAGAACGCGCTTCACCGCCACCCGCTGGCCCACGCGGAGGTCAATGTGCTGCTGGATTTTCCGTTTGGTTGCCTCGAGCCCAACGACTGTACGCTTCTGAGCACTCTCGAGCCCTGCCCGCTCTGCGTTGGCGCGGTGCGGATGAGTCACCTCGGCGAACTAATCTACGCTGCCCGCGATCCCTGGGCCGGGGTGACGCGGCTTTTCGAGTCCGATCCTTACGTCGGGCGCTTGGGGCGTCCGGGCATCAGGGTGTCGTCTTTGGCCGGGTCGCTTCTGGAAACCTGCAGTATCGCGCTGCAAACCGAGGCGCACCTGCGCGGCGTTCGTCGCGGGGGCATGCCGAACGAGCCCGACTTTTTCCGGGTGTGGCGTGAGGTGTTGCCCGTGGGCGTGGCGGCGGGGGAGAGGCTTTTCGCTGAAGGCACGTTGCCGGAGCTACTCCGCGCAGGCGCTGAGGCCGAACACATCTTCGGGGCGATCGAGGAGATGGTGCTCTCGCCCGGCTGAGTCTTACGACGACGTGTTTGGGGTGAGGTGCAATTTCTGCGCGGCAAACTTCTTCTGGTAGTAGCGAATCCAGAGTGCAATCCCGAAACCGCCCAGCACACCGGGAGCGACCCAAACCACCCATGCGAGACTGTCAGGTAGAAGCGGCCCGGCATTTTGTACGAGGAAGGCTGTCACCGCGGCTAGGTAGGAGCCCACCATTCGCTCGAGGTGATAGGTCCACCACCAGCGCGGGTCCGGGTTGGGACGGCGAAAACTCTTGAGGTCGCCCCAGGCGTCCTTACTCAGCACGATCCCGAAAACGATGCCGAGGACCGAAAAAGTCGAGGGCAACTCGAGCCCCCCGAGACCTGCCAGAGTCGAGCCACCCCAGAGGATAAACACGAGCCCTGCTGCCAAAGCCAGCCGCGCTGCCAGAACGTCGGGCCACGTGGGTCCCTGACCCTGAGCCGGGTTCTTGCGCTTTAGTGAGCGTACGCCCGAAAACACCCCATAAAAGCTCAGTACCGAAATCAGGGTCAAAAAGATGTTGGGCCGCACCGTCAGGAGCAGCAGCGCCGTAATGAAGATGAGCGTCATGGCCCAGAAGTAGACGCGGCCCCAGCGTTTATGGGCGTTTCCGCCTTTACGCGTGAGCATGGCGACAGGAGCGACGAATAGAGCAGTAATGCCGGCTCCTACATGGCTAAGGACGAGAAGCGTTTCGATCATCAGGGGACCTGCGTTCCGAGGACCAGCCACGAGCTGAGCAGGATGAGAAAGAGGGGTGGCAAGGTAAAGACGGACAATCCGGTAAGCAGCCAGAGCGCAAACATGAGGGCAGTGAAGAGCAGGGTAGCAAAGGGATGAAGCGGGATATACCGGGTCATGGGTCGGCCTCCTTGGGAGAGCCTAGAGCTCGAGCGGTCTCGTCCGCATGTGCCCTTCGTCACCTGCGTCATCTATGACTTCCGGCAGGGGCAAGCCTCGGAGCAGAGGTCTATACTCAGGACATGTCGCAAGGTACCGGCGCTTTGGGGAGCTTCCCCAACTTGCCCAACCGCTCGCTTTCACGGGTTGCCGGATTTATGACCTGGGTGGCGGTAGGGGTTCCTCAGCTCATAGATTGGCTTCGAGGGACAGCTGACGGGCATTTCGGGCTCTGGGCCATGTGCTACCTGACTTTCGGCATTCTCCTTCGGCTCGTCGATTCAGATCGCTTCGACACGATGCTCCGTCATGAAACGCTCGTGCCACTCACGACGCTGACTCTCTTGACCTTCGGGGTTATCGGGTTTGGTGGAGGGTACTGGTTGGGTGGTGTGCTGCTCATTATCACTGCGAGCTACGCGCCCCACCTGCTGAGCCCCAAAAACGCCATGATCTGGGTTATCGCTCAGACCAGCTTGATGGCTCTGCTGTTTATCTGGACAGGAGAGCTTGCCGAGGCGCTCGTACAGACCATGCTCTACCTGGGGTTTGAAATTTTTGCCCTTTTTAGCACCCAGGCGGCGCTGAGCGAAGCTGCAGCCAGGGCGCGGGTCGTTCAGGTCAACGCCGAACTCCGGGCCACACAGGAGCTTTTGGCCGAGAGTAGCCGTATGAACGAGCGGGTGCGGATCGCCCGGGAGCTGCACGACGTGATCGGTCACAATCTGACGGCCTTGAGCCTAAACCTCGAGGTCGCTTCGCATGTGACCGAGGGTAAGGCGCTCAGGCACGTCCAGACTTCGCAAGAACTGGCAAAAACCTTGCTGGGCGAGGTGCGCAGCGTCGTGAGCAGCATGCGCGAGCCGCTCGTTCTCGATATTGCCGGGGCGCTGAAGCTCCTGACCCGCGACATCCCGACGCTCGCCGTGCACCTCGAGGTCGCCCCCGACCTATTCCTCGACGACCCGCAGCGCGCCCAGGTCATCCTCCGCTGCGCTCAGGAAATCATCACCAATACTGTCCGGCACGCGGAGGCCGCGAACCTTTGGCTAGCCGTGGCCCGCAGCGAGGCGGGTATTACGCTGTCCGCCCGGGACGATGGGCGCGGAGCACTCCTTTTCCGGGGGGGAAACGGCCTGAGAGGGATGAGAGAGCGCCTCGAGGCGTTAGGCGGGCGGCTCGAGCTGTCGCCCAATCCGGGACACGGTTTTGCGCTCACTGCTCTGGTTCCGGTATGATCCGCGTTTTGCTGGTCGACGACCAGACGCTCGTACGGCAGGGTATTCGCAGCCTCCTGGAGCTGTCGCAGACGATCACGGTGGCGGGCGAAGCAAGCGACGGCGAGGAGGCGCTCGAGCTGCTGGAGACGCTCAAGCCCGACGTGATGCTTCTGGACCTGCGGATGCCCCGGCTGGACGGCCTGGGGGTCCTGCGGGCGCTGCAAAACCGCGCAGACGCCCCCCCGACGCTTATCCTGACTACCTTCGACGATGACGAGCTGGTGCTGGGCGGGCTGCGCCTCGGGGCCAAGGGCTACCTGCTCAAGGACGTATCCCTGACGCAACTTCTGGACGCTGTCGAAACACTGGCGCATGGGGGCACGCTGGTGCAGCCTGCTGTTACCGAAAGGCTCCTGCGCGGTCTGCCCAAGACCGAATACCCAAGCTTCGAGACGCCCGAAGAGCTGACGCCGCGCGAGTTGGAGGTCGTCCGGCTGATGGCAGGCGGTTACAGCAATAAGGAGATCGGCGGGGCGCTGGGGATGACCGAGGGCACGGTTAAGAACCACGTCTCCTCGGTGCTCGCCAAACTCGGGGTGCGCGACCGGACGCGGGCGGTGTTGCGGGCGCTCGAGCTGGGGTATGTCTAACGCGAGGGACGCGCCTACACTGAAGGAATGATTCTCAGTGAAGACACCTACGAAGATGAGGTCTTTGCGGAGCTCGAGCTCCCTGAAGCCGTCCTTGAGGACAAGACCTTCTACAGCTGCCGTTTCGAGCGCTGCATCTTGAGCGGTGCGAGCCTGCGGCGCTCGCGCTTCGTGGACTGCGATTTCGCTCACGGCGACCTGTCGCTTGCCGACCTGACCGATACCGAACTCAGCGGTGTGCGCTTTGCGGACACGGCGCTTGTCGGTGTCAATTTTTCGCCCCTCGCCCGGCCCAGCTTGCTGCCGCTCGAACTCACCTTCGAAGGGTGCGCGCTCAACCACACGACCCTGCGCGATCTCGACCTCTCGGGCAGCACCTTCACGGACTGCCTGCTTCGTGAGGCCGACTTTAGCGGGGTCAAGCTTGTCGGCTCGAGCTTCGCTGGCTCCGACCTCAGCGGTGCGACGTTTGCGGCGTGCGACCTTTCCAAAGCCGACCTGCGCGGCGCTCGGGATTACGCGCTAAGCGTCACCGAAAACAAGGTCAAGGGGTTAAAGGCGTCGCTGCCCGAAGCGCTCGGTCTATTGGTGGGTCTAGGGCTCGAGCTGTCCTGAGACCTCGAGCCGGAATCTCAGTAGACCCTGCAACTTGTGAGGCGGGCCGAAAACTTTTTGAGCGCCCGCTAGTACGCTGGCTGGACCTATGAAACTCTTAGCGATGTTCTGGTTGTGGCGCGGCGTATGACGAAGGCTCACGCGACCCTGCCGCCCGTTCCCGCCGACCTTACGACCACGCTCGAGGAAGCCAAGCTCACTTACGCGTCCGACCTGGAACCGGGAATCGGGCGCAAACGCGCCGGGAAAGGTTTTTCCTACCTCGGACTGGACGGGCGTGCGCTGCGGGATAAGAAACTGCTGGCCCGGCTCAAGGCGCTCGCCATCCCGCCCGCCTGGACGGAGGTGTGGATCTGCCCGAAAGCGACCGGGCACATCCAGGCGACGGGCCGCGACGAGCGCGGGCGCAAACAGTATATCTATCACGCGGATTGGAGCGTCTACCGAGACGCCGCCAAGTTCGAACACATGCTCACCTTTGGCGAACTGTTGCCGCGCATTCGGCGGCGCGTGGCGCGGGACATGGGCCGCCGTGGGTTGCCCAAAGATAAAATGATGGCGGTGGTGGTGCGGCTCCTGGAGGTCACGCTTATTCGGATTGGCAACAGCACCTACGCTGCGTCGAACGGTTCTTATGGTCTCACGACGCTGCGAAAAAAGCACGTTGACGTGTCGGGAACGACTGTCGAGTTCGACTTCGTCGGCAAGAGCGGGCAGGATTGGGACATCGAACTCAAGGATGCGCGGCTCGCTCGCATCATTCGGCGCTGCGAGGAGCTGCCGGGCTATCGGCTCTTCAAGTATGTCGACGACGCGGGCGAAACCCGCAGCATCGAATCCTCGGATGTGAACGCCTACCTGCGCGACATTACCGGGGAGGATGTGACTGCCAAGGACTTTCGCACATGGGCCGGGACTGTCGCCGCGACGCTGCTTCTAAGTGGGCTCGAGCCTTTCACCACGAAAACACAGGCTACCAAGAACGTCACCGGAGTCATCAAGGAGGTCGCCAAAAAGCTTGGTAATACCCCGGCGATCTGCCGCAAGAGCTACGTCCATCCGGGCATTCTTACCTGCTACCTCGAGGGCACCCTGGCGGGGCGGCTGGCCGCCAAGAAGAGCGGCACCCTGCCACGGGGGCTCTACAGAGAAGAGACGAGCGTGTTGAACTTTTTGCGGCGGCTCGAGGCGGCTCGGTGAGATGGCCGGGTGAGATGGAGATGGCCCGGCGAGCCTCGGTTCAGCGTCAGCGGGGACATGACGGCGGCGTGAGTCTGCGCGTCCGCCTTAAGCCGCGATGAGCGCGGACTGGCTGGAGACACTCGGTGACCTTTTCGCCCGCTTGCGGGCGCATGCCAGCGTCGCCGGGCTCGTTCGCTACGGTAGCGACCCAGGGCAGGGCCATACGGGCGACCTCGACCTGTTCGTGCTGCTCTACGGCAGCGAGCCGGAGGTCGAAAGCCTGCATTTCGATGTGGGGGGCGTGCCTGTCGATCTCAACCTGCTGACGCTCACGCGCCTCGAGACTCTCGAGCCCGACTTTGCTTTCCCCGCTCTTGCCCTGCGTGGCGGTGCGGTCCTCTACGACCCGAGCGGCAGAGTCGGGGCCGCTCTGAAGCGCCTCGAGGCGGGCTTCGACGAGCGTCGGGTTGAACCGCTCTCAGCCCATGATGTCGCGTTCATGCGGCACGGGCATCGGCATGTTCTCGATAAGCTGCGCGGCAGGCTGGCGTCGGAGCCCATGCTGGCGAACCTGCTCCTGACAACCAACATCTACTGGCTGCTGCAAAGCTACTTTCGGCTGCGGCAGCTTCCGTTCGAGGGCGAAAAGAAGGCTCTCGTTCACTTCCGCGAGCACGAGCCTGAACTGTACGGGCTTCTGGAAACCTTCTATCAGGCCGGCGACCTCAGGCACAAGCTCGACCTGGCCGAGACGATCACGTCACTGGTGCTGGCCCCGGTCGGTGGGGCGTGGCGCCGGGGCGAGGTGCTGGCGTTTGGGCACGAGAACGCCCAGGGGGACGGGGATTTGGCTCAGCAAGGCCGACGGGTCTATCGGGACTTGCTGGGCGGCTAGGTCGCATGGGCCTGGACATAAGCAGAACCTTATCGCGGCATACGCTAGCTTTGGGGCGTGCGCCCGGCTAGGATGACATTTATTTCAGGTACACGCATTGCAGGTTTGCGTAGGGAGGATCATGGCGCACGAAGCCGACCTGTCTCGAGCCGAGCTTCTGGAGGTCATCACGGAACTGTCCGGGCAGGATGTCACGTTCCTCGAGCCGCTGACCGAGGGGGAATCGACACGCGTCTTTCGCGCGCGCTCACGGTCCGGTGGCGACCTCGTGGTTCGTGTCCAAAAGAGGCGTCTCATCAGCTTTGCCGAGGAGGCGTGGGCCATGACGCAGTGCCGGGAGGCTGGCGTACCTGTTCCGGATGTCCTTGGGTTTCGTCTCGCCGATGACGGCAAGGGCGACGTGATGCTCATGAGGCGTGCTCGAGGGCGCGCTCTGGAGGCGGTACTCCCGGACCTCGATGCGGCGGAGAAAGAGAGGGTCTGGACGAATGTGGGACGCGTTTTGGAGCGCCTGCACTGCATTCCCGTGAGCAGCTTCGGTTTTCTCCGCGAGACCGACGACCATGCCCCGATTCAAGGGGCCGACTGGCACACGTACGCGCAAAAGCTTCTGGAGTACCGCGAATACGACGTTCCTGCTCTGCAACGGGCGGGCCTTACTCTCTCCGAGATCGGGGGCTTGCTCGAGCTCGTGCGTGCGGTGGGGGAGTTGCCTTACGACTCTCCGGTTTTGGCGCACGGTGACCTGGGCGCGGATCACATCTACGTGGACGGCGACCTGAACGTCGTCGACATTATCGACTTTGGTATGGCCCAGGGCTCGGCTGCACCGCTCGATTTTGGCGTGCTGCACATGTACCACCCGGACATCGACCCCGCCTGGCTCATCGCCGCCGATCCGGCCTTGCTGCAGGTGCCGGGCCGGGACCTCGAGCGTGAAGCGCTGCTGCACAAGGTCAACGTCGGGATGAGTTACCTGGCCGAGGCCACGCGCCGAGGTGACGACAGCTTCAGGGATATCGCCGTATTTGGGCTTCGCGCCTGGCTTGCCGACGACGGCACGGGGTAAGGGCGCACTATTCCGGATCAGGCGCTAGCGAGGCACCTCGAAACCCGCGTGGTTCTGACCGTCGTAGTAGGCGTCGATCTCTGCGGGAATCCCCGTCACGTCGTCGACGACTTTGAACAGCTCGAGGTCGCCTGCCGAGATGGTGCCCTGCTCGAGCAGCGTGCCCTGAAGCCAGTCGATAAGGCCCTGCCAGTAGCTCCGCCCGACAAGAAAAACTGGGAGGGGCAGGATCTTTTTGGTCTGAACGAGCGTCAGCGCCTCGAAGAGTTCGTCGATAGTGCCGTACCCGCCCGGGAAGACCACGAAAGCCGACGAGTAGCGCACCAGCATGACCTTGCGGACGAAAAAA
>JBMDWS010000075.1:0-5032 GCA_048594695.1 Truepera sp.
CGCAGCGATGAGAGTGTGAGCGAGCCCTGCCTTTTGGCCATGCGCTTGCCGTCCGTGGCCAGCAGCAGGGGCACATGGGCAAAGTGGGGCGGCGTTTTCTCGAGCGCCCCATACAGAAGAAGCTGCGCGCCAGTACTCGGCAGCAGGTCGTCGCCGCGCAGTACGTGGGTGATCTGCATGGCGACGTCGTCCACTACGACAGCGAGTTGATAGGCCCACTCACCGTCGGCACGCTTCACCACGAAGTCGCCCGTGTTCTCGGCAGGGTCGAGGGTGACGTGGCCCAGAACCTCGTCATGAAGCTCGAGCACACCGGGTTCCACTCGAAAGCGCAGTGAGGGCGTCTTGCTTTCAGCCCGTTTTTGCGCTGTGAGCGACTCGTTTTGCCGCCGCTGCTCCGGACCGTACGGGCTGCTGCTGCCGTGCGGCGCACTAGCGATCTCATTCAAGTCCTTGCGCGAGAGGTAGCAGGGGAACAGGTGGCCTGCCTGCTCCAGCCGTCGCAGTGCGTTTTCATAGAGCCCGAACCTTTCGCTCTGGACGTAGGGGCCGAACGCGCCGCCCACGTCCGGCCCTTCGTCCCAGGTAAGGCCGAGCCAGCGCAGCTCTTCGAGGTTGGCCGCAACGTAGTCCGTCCGGCTCCGCTGGCGGTCCAGATTCTCGACCCGCATGACGAACGCGCCCCCCTGTGACCGGGCCTGAGCGTAGGCCAGCAGTGCGGTGCGAGCGTTGCCGAGGTGCAAAAGGCCCGTGGGCGACGGTGCGTAGCGGCAGCGCAAGGGTTTAGGGCTCCAGAACGTGCTCGAGAAAGCTCCAGATATCGGCCTGTTCCTCGATCACGAACGCTGTCGGTTTACCCTGACCGTGCCCGGCCTTGGTTTGAATGCGGATGAGTGCCGGAGCGTCGCACGTCTGGGCTGCTTGCAGGGCCGCCGCGAACTTGAACGAGTGAGCCGGGACCACCCGGTCGTCGAAATCGCCAGTCGTCACGAGTGTCGGCGGGTAGCACCCGGGTCTCAGGTTGTGCAGCGGCGAATAGGCGTAGAGCGCGGCAAACTCGTCCGGATTTTCTGCTGAGCCGTAGTCCGAGGTCCAGGCCCAGCCGATGGTGAAGAGGTGAAAGCGGAGCATGTCCATCACCCCAACGGCGGGCAGGCAGGCGCCGAACAGTTCCGGGCGCTGGGTCATGCAGGCGCCGACCAGCAGACCCCCATTCGAGCCGCCTTGAATGGCGAGCTTCTTGGGACTCGTCACGCCCTCTTCGATGAGGTGTTCGGCGCTGGCGATAAAGTCGTCGAAGACGTTTTGCTTTCGAGCTTTCGTCCCGGCCTCGTGCCAGGCGGTGCCGTACTCGCCCCCGCCGCGCAGGTTGGCGACTGCCAGTACCCCGCCGCGCTCGAGCCACACCAGACGGCTGACCGAAAACCCGGGTGTGAGCGAGATATTGAAGCCCCCGTAGCCGTAGAGGAGCGTCGGGGTAGGACCGCTAAGACCTTCCTTGTGAACCAGAAAGATCGGGATGCGGGTACCGTCCTTACTGGTGGCGAAAACCTGCCTCGTGACGTAGGGCGTTGTGGCGAAGTCTGGGCCGTTTTCGGACAGTGCTTCGCTCTCGCCTGTTCCCAAGTCGAAGCGGTAGGGCGTGCTGGGGACCAGAAAGCTCGTGAAGGCGTAGAAGAGTTCGTGGCTGCCGCGTTCGGCGTTCAAGGTTTCGATGGAGCCGAGCGTCGGAAGGGTGATTTCGCCCCTCGAGTCGCCCTGGGTGCCGACGCGCTTTAAGTGGTGACTTGCGTCGTGCAGGTAGAGGCAGACGAACTCGTCTTGCAGCATCTTGGCGTGCTCGAGCGTGTCCGCAGACTCCGGTACGATCTCGCGCCAGTTGTCCCTTTCGGGATGCTCGATATCTATGGCGATGATGCGCCCCCGGTCGGCACCGTCGTCGGTCTGAATATAAAAGGTGCTGCCGTCGTTGCCGAGGTAGACGTATTCGGCAACAAAATCCTGCATCAGCTCGGTGAACGCGTCCTCACTACCCAGCTCGCGGATAAACAACAGGTTCTTTCGCAGGGTTCCCAGAGAGATGTGCAGCACGAGGTAACGGTCGTCGTCGCTGAGGATGGGATGAAAGCTCCACTCGGGTTGGTCCGGGCGGCTGTAGACGAGTGTGTCGGCGGCTGGGTCGTTGCCGAGGGTGTGGCTGTACAGTTCAGGGGCCTCGTTTTTGTGGGTGTACGCTGCCCCTTCCTCGGGTTTTGGGTAGCGTTTGTAGAGAAACCTGCGGCTGTCCGGCAGCCACGTCGCCGAAGAGAATTTGCTCCAGGGCAGCGTGTCGGGCAGGTCACGGCCCGTTTCAACCTCGAGCACGTGCCAGGTCTGCCAGTCCGACCCGCTTTGCGAGGTGGCGTAGGCCAGATGTTGCCCGTCCGGGCTGACGGAGAGCGTCCGCAGCGAGACCGTGCCATCTTCTGAAAGGCTGTTGGGGTCGAGTAAGATGTGACCTTCTTCAGTGGGCGTGTCCATGACGTAGAGCACATCCTGGTTTTGCAGGCCCGTGTTGCGAAACTGAAAGTACTTGCCGCCCTTCGAGAAAGGTGCGCCCGCCTTGGGAAAGTCCCACAGGCTGGTCAGGCGCGATTTGATTTCCTCGCGCCCTGGGATGCTCGCCAGAAAACTCTCGCTGAGGGTGTTCTGGGCTTCGATCCAGGCGCGAATGTCGGGGGTTTCGGCGCTCGCCTCGAGCCACCGATACGGATCTTCGACGACGGTGCCGTGGTAGTCGTCGCGCTGCGAAACGGCCTTGCTAGGGGGATAGCGGAGCATGGTCCAAGCTATCACGAGGCTCTGCGACGTACGGCTGGGCTAGTGCGTGGTTCCAGCAGCCAATCTGACGTCCGGTGACGTGTCCAGTGCGACCTCGAGGCAGCATTCGACGGCTCGTACCAGCAACTCCAGACTCATACTCGGTGCGCTATGTTTGGCGGCCTGCTCGGGCAAAAAAGGCACATGCATAAAACCACCCCGTGCGCCCTTGCCGTCAAGCTCGAGCGCGTGCAGGAGGCCGTACATCATGTGGTTGCAGACGTAGGTTCCGGCACTCTGGCTGACGTGTGCGGGGATGCCCGCTGCCAGCAGGGCTATCAGCATCCGCTTGAGCGGCAGCGTGCTGAAGTAGGCGGCGGGGCCACCCGCAACGATGATCTCGTCAATCGGTTGCTGCCCCGCGTTGTCGGGGATGCGGGCGACGTCCCGGATGATAGCAACGCGCTCGAGCGACACCATTGCCCGACCTCCAGCCTGTCCGAGGCCGAGGACGAGGTCCGGCTCGAGGGTGCCTATCGCTTCCTCGAGCACCCGCCGCGACTGCCCGAAAACGACCGGTAGGACGAGACGCTCGAGCGCAACCGCTGATGGCCCCGCCAGACGCTCGAGAATCTGCATCGTCGGGTTGAGGGTTTCGCCGCCGAAGGGCTCGAAGGCAGTCACGAGAACGCGGTGAGCAGGCACGGTTGACCTTATCACTGTGGGTTGGGTGGCCCGGTTTGGGCTTGCGCCTGGCTTTCGACGAGTCGGGCGAGTTTCTCGAGGGACATGCGCCAGCCGGTTTCGTTGTCTTCAGGTCTGATCCCGCTCGGGACGTTGTCGTGTACTGCGTAAATGTCGGTGCCCTGGTCCACGGCTTTCAGGGTAAAGGTGGCAGTCATGTCGCCCTGCATGCTTGGGTCGGTAGTCTCGAAGGCCATCATCTGCACTACTTTTTCATTCGGAATCAGGGTGACGAAACGACCGTGGTAGGTATCGGCGTGGGCTGCCGTCTTACCTTTTTCATCCGGCGCGTCGTAGGTCAGCGTGATGCGAAACACGCCGCCCTCACGGGCTTCGAAGCGATGAACGCAGCTCGTCATCCCGTCGGGAACCATCCACGTCGCGATCGCCTCTGCGTCGGTCAGGACGTGGTAGACCTCAGCGGGCGCGGCCCAAATATGCTGGGTCAACCGGGTCGTACTCATGGGAGTACCTTCACGGTTCCATCCTCACAATCCTGGCCTCACTGTGCCAACTTCTGCTAATTTCACCGTGAAACCATGATAGACAAAAGACTTCGGTCGCGTCCGGCTCGAGATCACGTAGGATAGGGCGTGCTCCAAACCTATACCCTGCCGGAGATGACCGTCCGCAATCACCGCTTTACGGTGCCGCTCGAGCACGCGCGTCCCGGCGGACCCACAATTAGCGTCTTCGCCCGCGAAGTCCGGGCGCGGGACAATGAAGACGCACAGCAGCCTTATCTCGTCTTTTTCCAGGGCGGGCCGGGGTCGGCGGCTCCCCGACCTGTGACCCGCAGCGGCTGGCTGGGGCGGGCGCTCGAGGACTACCGCGTGCTGCTCCTCGACCAGCGCGGCACCGGTCTCTCCACCCCCGTGAGCGCTCAGACGCTCGCTCACCAGTCCCCCGCCGAACAAGCCGCCTACCTGAGCCACTTTCGCGCTGACGCCATCGTTGCCGACGCCGAGCTTATCCGCGCCCAGCTCAGCCCGGACGCGCCGTGGGCCATCCTGGGGCAGAGCTACGGCGGCTTTTGCGCCCTGCGCTACCTGTCCGCCGCGCCCGAGGGACTGTCAGAAGTCTTTATAACGGGCGGTGTCCCGTCCCTAACGCGCCCCGCCGAGGACGTGTACCGGGCAACGTACCCACGGGTCGAGGCCAAGAACCGCGCCTTTTTCGCTCGCTATCCGTGGGCGCAGGCGATATGTGAGAGGATTGCCCACGCTCTAACGCAGCAGGATGTACGACTCCCTAACGGTCAGCGCTTCACAGCCCAGCAGTTCCAGCAGCTTGGGCTCGCCTTTGGGATGAGTGACGGGTTCGAGGGGATCATGGATATGCTCGAGCGCGCTTTCGTCTCGGTCTCCGGGCGTGACGAGCTTTCGGAAACCTTTCTCTACGATCTCCAGAGCGAGCTGAGCTACCACACCCATCCGATTTTCAGCATTCTCCACGAGGCGATCTACGCGCAGGAGGAGGCGACTGCTTG
>JBMDWS010000076.1:0-1870 GCA_048594695.1 Truepera sp.
TGGCGAGTGTAATGAGCTGGAGATATAGCATCCGTTGCCTGACGTTCTTGAAAAAGCAGGAGCGTCGCTATCTGTGTAGGAACGCTCCTGACTTTTTGCTTTGGCTGGGGTGCAGGGATTCGAACCCCGATTAACGGAACCAAAATCCGCGGTCCTGCCGTTAGACGACACCCCAACAAACGCAAAGAAAATTGTATAAAGCTTGCTCATGAGCTGTCAAGCCTAACCCTGCTCGACGGTAAGCACCACCTTGACGTTTCCCTTGCGCGTTTCGCCCTGCACTTCGTGAATACGGAAGCGGCCCAAGCCCTCGGCGTAGACTTCGTCGCCGGTTTCGGCGCTCGCAGACTTGCCGATGGTAGTGCCGTTGAGACTCACGCGCCCACCTGCGACCCCTTTGGCAAAGTAGGCCCGCGACACGCGGAAGGCTTTGGCGCCCAGTACATCGACACGCAGCGAGGGTACAACGACCTGTTGCTGTCGCTGACGTCCCCGCGCCAGCGTGGCAAGGTCGGTGGGCCGCACGGTCACGGGATGTCCACCCGCGTGAGTGAGGCTCTGGGCCGACTCGAGAAACGCCGGGAGCAAGATCACGCTCAAGCCCTCGCTGCCTTCCAGAACGTCGCCTAGGGCGTTCTGCGGGATACCGTGGGCACGTAGCGCCGCGAGCAGATCACCCTCGCTCTGTGCGCCCTGTACCGTGACAGCTGCCAGCGGTGTACTCGCTTCAGGGATGTGGTCGGGGAAGGCTGTCAGCACCCGCCGCCGCGCACCCGTAACGCCACCCTCGAGATTGACGCTCACGCTCGCACCGCGCAAGCGCGCCGCGAGCGCCGCTGCGTCGTCGGGTTCCAGAAAGTCGGTGTGCGCCACGCGTCCACCCCTAACGGCACGCTCGAGCCTGCTAAAGTCGTCCATCAGCGCACGTCCCGAACTTCGACGCCGACCTGCCGCAGCCGCTCCGGGAAGCCTTCGGCGTCTTCCCCGACGACGCGCAGCACCAGGTCACGCTGCGCACCGGCCCGCACACCCGCCGTGACTACCGCGATGATGTTTGACGGGGCGGCGGCTCCCGCAGCTCGGGCCAGGACGCCGGGCTCGTCCGGCAAGCGCACCGTGACACGAGTGCCGCCGTCGCGCAGCCCTAGCATCTCGACAAAGGCGCGGAGCATGTCGCTGAGGGTCTCCATTCCCTCGAGCTTGCCCTCCGACACGACGGGGAGGCCCGAGACCTTGTGTTCCTCCATCAATAGCGACGCCTGTTCGACCGGATCGTCGGGCGAGACGGTGACGACGGGCGCCGTCATCACCTCACGGACACTCAGACGGCTCAGGCGGTAATTGAGTTCGTACACCGACAGGGTGTCGGCTTTTGGCGGGTTCGCCTCCTTGAGGTCGCGGTCGGTGACGATGCCGACGACCTTTCCGCCATCGACGACGGGTAAGCGGCGATAACCACCTTTGCGCAGGAGTTGCATCGCTTCTATCACCGAAGTTTTGCTGCTGACGCTTTGCGGTGCGGGGGTCATCCACTGGGCTACGAGCATAGGGTTTCCAAATGGGGAGAGCGTGTCATCAAGCGTTCACTTTACCGGATATAGTCGGCTGGTCGCTAAACTTGCTGCATGACAGGCGTACTCGCGTTACCTGAAGCCTTCCGGGCCGTTCCGTACGACGGGGCGTACGGGCTGGACCGCGTGCCCGTTTCGGCGTTTGGCTCCGTTGCCAACTGCCAGCTTTCGCCTACGCTTTGCTGGCACACTACGGCATCGTCGTGCCGCCGTGGCGCTCGAGCGACCTGTGGGCGGATACGTCCATGAGCGAACGGGTAGAGGCCAACGCGGCGCTGAAGCCACTGGACCTGCTGCTC
>JBMDWS010000077.1:0-5794 GCA_048594695.1 Truepera sp.
GAGCCGATGTTGGTAATGCTAAATGAGCCGCCTTTCACGTCGCTTGGCTCCAGCTTGCCATCCCGAGCTCTGGCAGCAAGCGCATTGACCTCATCGGCAAGTTCCAAAAGCCCTTTGCGCTCGACGTTCCGGACCACCGGCACGACCAGTCCCACCTCGGTAGCCACCGCCAGACCCAGGTTGTAGTAACGCTTGAGGACGATCTCCCTGGCCCCTTCGTCGTAGCTCGAGTTGACCACCGGGTAGGCCTTGAGGGCCGAAAGCACCGCTTTCATGATGAAAGGCAGGTACGAGAGTTTGACGCCACGCGCTTCCGCCCGCGGCTTTAGCTTGGCACGCAGCGCCACCAGTTCGGTCACGTCCACTTCGTCAACGAGCAGCGTCGGCACGGTCTGGCGCTGCGCCGCGACCATCTGGTTGAGGATCGTACGGCGCAGCCCGCGCACGGGTACCCGCTCCTCGAGCGCTTCGTACCCCGCAGGAGTGCGGTAGCTCGGTACGCTCGGCACAGGCGCGCTTTCAGCCTGCTGCCGCACATCCTCGACGCGAATACGTCCGTTGGGGCCGCTGCCGGAGATCTGCGTCAGCTCGAGGCCGAGTTCGCGGGCGAGCTTGCGGGCAGCAGGTACCGCGAGCGGGCGACCATAAGGACCTGTCTTCTGTTCGGTTGCCTGGCCGATAGCCTGTCCCGAGCCCTCCGAACGCCTCAGCTGAAAAATCGGCTCGCCGGACTCGCTCTTATCGGCCCGAAAGAGGCTCTGCGCCTCGTCAGGGTCGACCTCTAGTGCGCCCTCTTCGATCCGCTCGCCCGCAGCGTCGAGCTTGGGCGTTTCCTCCTCGGTCGCGCCGACGTGCTGTTTTCCACGGCTCCCGTCGGCGAAGCGAGCAATAGGCGCACCCACAGCCACAACGTCGCCTTCTTTTGCGAGACGCGTCTCGAGCACACCCGCGAAGGGACTCGGTAGTTCGACCGTGACCTTATCGGTCATGACCTCGACGACGGGCTGCTCCTCGGCGACCTCCTCGCCCTCGGCGACGAGCCACTTGACGATTTCACCCTCGACCACCGACTCGGCGAGTTCGGGGAGCAGAAGTTCTCTTGACATCCACGCTCCTTCAGGCTGGCGCTGTCACGCTAGTATTCCAACACCCGCTCGACCGCTCGCAGGATGCGGTTGACCCCCGGCAGATAGACGCGGTCCTGTGCGTAAGGGTAAGGCGTATCGAAACCCGACACGCGCAGCGGCGGCGCGAGCAACATGTCGAGTACCTCTTCGGCGATCGTCGCCGCGACTTCCCCCATGAACCCGCCGGTCTTGGGCGCTTCGGAGACCAGCACCACCCGCCCGACTTCGGCAACCGCCTGTAAAACTGTTTCCTTATCCCACGGTTGCAGGGAGCGCAGGTCGATCATACGGGCCGACACACCCTGCTCGGCGAGTGCCTCGCAGGCACGCAGCGTTTCGATGACGCTACCCCCGTACGAAACGAGCACGACGTCGCTACCCTCTAGCCTCACCCGCGCTTGCCCGAGTGGCAGCAGGTACTCGCCGTCCGGTACGGCCTCTTTGGGTGTGCGGTAAAAGCGCTTGGGTTCCATGAAGACAACCGGATTATCCGAGCGAATGGCAGTCGTCAGAAGGCCCTTGGCGTCGGCGGGGGTGGCCGGGTAGACGACCTCGAGCCCCGGCGTGTGAATAAAGTGCGTTTCAGGGTTCTGCGAGTGGTGATGCCCACCCCCGACGCCGCCCCCGGCGGGCATCCGCACCACCATCGGGGCGGCAAACTGCCCGCCCGAGCGGTAGCGCAACTTGGCGGCCTGCGACGCGAGCTGATCGAACCCCGGAAAGATGTAGTCGGCGAACTGAATTTCGGCAACCGGGCGTAACCCATGCGTCGCCATACCGACCGCCGCACCGATAATCGCGGCCTCGGAAAGTGGCGAATCGATCACGCGGTCGGGGCCGAAGGCTTCAAACAGGCCTTTCGTAGCACCAAATACACCCCCCCGCTTACCGATGTCCTCACCCAGCAACACCACGCCCGGATCGCGCAGCATCTCGCTGTGCAGGGTCTGGGCCAGGGTCTGGACGAGCGTGCGTTCCGTATGCGTCTCCAACGCACCTACTTCTACCTTCCGCGCTGTTTGCGTGCTTGCCATCTTTGCCCTAGTCATTCTAAAAGTTCACGCTGCTCGAGAATTTCGGCAGAGGGCTCAGCGTAAACGTCGTCGAACATCCACTCAGTCGGAATCTTGCCCGCGGCCTCGGCCTCGCCCAAAGCCACAGTGAGGGTGCGTCCTAGATCCCTGCGCAGCGCCTCTTCCTGGACTTTGTCCCACAGGCCGCGCGACTCCAGAAGGCCCCGAAAGCGCGGCAACGGGTCGCGCTGCCACCACGCCTCGACCTCCTCGGAGGATCGGTAGTGCGAGGCGTCGTCCGAGGACGAATGTCCACCGTAGCGGTAGACAAGCAACTCGACGAGCACCGGGCCGCGCCCATCGCGGGCGTGCGCGATGGCCTCTTGCATAACGAACAGGCTGGCTAGCGCGTCCATCCCGTCGACGGTATAACCGGGCATGCCGTAGGCCTGCGCCTTAATGGCAATCGACTCGGAGGCAGTCTGCTTGCGGTAATCCACACTGATAGCGTAGCGGTTATTCTGGCACACAAAGACAATCGGCGCGCCCTGTACCCCTGCAAAGTTGATGGCTGCGTGGAAGTCGCCCTCGCTGGTGGCCCCGTCGCCAAAACTCACCACCGTGACTTGCCCGGTATTTTGCAGCTTCATGCTGATCGCCGCGCCCACCGCCGGAGGCACGTGCGAGGCGATAGGCGAAGCCGCCGTAAAGACGTTGAGCGCCGCCGAGCCAGGGTGTGCGGGCATCTGCCGCCCCTTGTTGGGGTCGGCCTGCGTGGCGAGGTGCTGGGCGAAGATCTCGCGCAGTGGCACACCGAGGGCGAGCACCGCCCCAAGGTCGCGGTAGTAGGGGAAAAACCAGTCGAACCCGGGCTTCATAGCGTGCGCGAGGCCGATCTGGGCTGCCTCATGACCCGAGGAGGGGGCCACGAACGAGGTCTTGCCCATACGCTGCAAGCGGCCCAAACGCTCGTCGAGCAAGCGGGCCAAAACGAGGTGGTGATAGAGCTCGCGGAGGGTTTCGGGGGACAGCTCGAGCTCGAAAGGGGCCTGCCACAGCCCCGCGTCACTCAGGAGCGAGATGGGCACTTTGGTAAACGGTTTGAAAAGGCGCGTATTCTGAATCATCCCTGCCCCTTCGCTTAGCTTATCAAGACGGGTTCACCAGAGCCTAGGGACAAGAGCTAGCGGAAAGTGACGGTACGCACGGTGCGGCCTGGTCTACCCGGACGGTACAGGCCAGTCGTGAGAACCATGCGCTCCCGGACCTCAGCTCTCTGGACAACCACCTCCACGCGAGGCTCCTCCCCAGACATGCTTTGCCTATTCTACCCGGCTACTGTAGCACTTTCGGTAGGGTACACCGATATGCATTTTATGCATGGGGAGACACAGACACGCCCACTACCCTGCCTCTTAGATTCGAGGTACTGCGTTTCATAATCCGGTGCGCTATCATGGCGGCGTATAAGGGAGGCCAAACGATGCGCAACCAACGCACACTGGCATATCTGCTCATCGGTCTGGGCGTGTTTTCGCTGCTGATCCGTAACGGTGGGGCCGACTGGCTTTGGCTCGCCCTGCTAAGCGTCATTTTTCTGTTTGCCTACGTCTCGCGCCAGAGTTACGGGTTTTTGATCGCAGGCGGCGTCCTGATGGGGGTCGCCGTCGGTTCGCTGATCGGTTCGCAGGGCGGCATGCTGCTGAGTCTGGCAGCAGGCTTTTACGCCATCGACACCGTCGAAAGGCGGCCTAACCGCTGGCCCTACTACACGGCGGGCATCCTGGCGGTCCTCGGCGTGCTGAGCGCGCTCGGCAGCTTGGGGATTCTCGGTTCGGTTGGTTTTGCCTTGCTGCTCGTTGCCGGGGGCGTCTACCTGCTCTACCGCGAGCGCGAGACAGGCAACGCAGACAGAGGCGCGGGCTACAGCAGTGTGCCCACCTCGAGCCGTGCACCCGCCTCACCGCCATCCTCACCAAATGAACCCGTACCCGCCCCGACCACCGAAGCCGCGACCCCCGAGCCTGTTACCGACGCACCGAGTCGAGGGGATTTAGAGACTGCGGAGGTTCCCTCTGCGGTCTCCAGGCCGATAACCTCCAAGCCTGAAACGCCGCCCACGTCTGCGCCTACAGCCGTGACCTCCACAGCCACGCCCCGCACGATCGACCCCGAGACCAGCGAACGCCTCGCCCGGCTCGAGGGGTGGCGGCGAGAAACCGCCGCAGCAGCCGGAACGCCCTCCTATATCATCTTCAGCAACGACACCCTCTTTCGCATCGCCAGCGCCAACCCGCAAACCCTGGAAGAACTCGACAAGATACGCGGGGTCGGACCCGTCAAGCTCGAGCGCTACGGCAGCGCTGTCCTCACCCTCTTGCAAGGCGCGGGAGCCGGTGACGATCAACCCTAGAGGCCAGCAAGAAGCTTTGAGAAACGTGCGTCAAGAGGTGTACACATTTTTCTTCACACTGCACATTTTCTAGCCTTGGGGCGGCTAAAATGGCGTGAGCGATACGTCTGTTAGCAGCACTGTCACAGTTTTGGAGGATCATATGGAAGATACGATTCAACGCGGCCTCGATGGGGTCGTGATCGACAGCAGCGAGATCTGTTTTATCGACGGCCTCAAGGGCGAACTCATTTACCGGGGCTACGACATCCGTGAACTCGCAGGAAAAGCCTCGTTCGAGGAGGTCACCTACCTGCTATGGAACGGAGAACTGCCCACAAGCAGCGAGTTAGAGGGGCTCAAAGCTGAACTTGCACCCTTTTTTGCCGTGCCTGCGGAGGCTATCGACACTCTGCGGCGCTTCCCCAACGAGATCAGCCCCATGCACGCGCTTAGAACCGCCGTGTCGGCTCTCGCCGCTTCCGATCCTGACGCCGACGAAGTCACGCCCGAGCATGTGCGCCGCATCGGCCTGCGCCTGACTGCGCAGATCATCACCCTGACCGCAGCCCTCAACCGCCTGCGCAAGGGGCTCGAGCCCATCGAACCCCACCCCGAACTCGGGCTCGCGGCGAACTTCCTCTTCATGAACGCCGACGAAGACCCAAGCGAGGCTGCCGTCCGCCTGATGGACGCGGCGCTCGTGCTGCACGCCGAGCACGGCTCGAACGCCAGTACCTTCGTGGCCCGGGCCACTGCCTCGACCCTGACGGACGTGTACAGCGCCATTACGGCGGCTGTCGGCTCCCTGAAGGGGCCACTGCACGGCGGCGCCAACACGGCAGTCATGAACATGCTGACTGAAATCGGCTCGACCGAGGCTGTCGAGAGCTATATCGCAGAAAAACTCAGCAAGCCCAAAGCGCGTATCCCTGGTTTCGGGCACCGCGTCTACCGCGTGCTCGACCCTCGAGCCGCGATTCTCGAGAGCCTCGCGGAAAAACTTGCCAAAGAGTCCGGCGACTCCAAGTATTTCGAGATGTCGCAGGAGATCGAACGGGTGATGGAACAAGCCATGAACGAGCGCGGCAAGCAGGTCCGGCCCAACGTGGACTTCTTCTCCGCCTCGGTCTACCGGATGCTCGGCTTCCCCGGCGACATGTACACGCCGATCTTTGCGGTCGCGCGGGTGCCAGGCTGGATGGCGCACCTCTTGGAGCAGTACGCCGACAACCGCCTCATGCGTCCCAAGCTCGCCTACA
>JBMDWS010000078.1:0-3066 GCA_048594695.1 Truepera sp.
GTCCTGTCGGGTCGCGCTCGTCCGAGCCGCCCGCCCGTGTCGCCCGAACACGCTCCAGTGAGAGCCTCCGAGGTCTCAGTGTGAGGGTGCTTATCGTCGGAAGCGGGGGGCGTGAGCACGCGCTGGCCTGGAAGCTGGCGCAGTCGCCGCGTGTCACAGAGATTCTCTGTGCACCTGGTAACGCCGGGATTGCCGAGGTTGCCCGCTGTGTCGGGAGTTCGCTCGAGCCCCAGGCACTCCTCGACCTTGCTGAACGGGAAGGCGTCGACTTTACCGTCGTCGGGCCGGAAGTGCCGCTCGTCGCGGGCATTGTCGACGCCTTCGAGGGGGCGGGCCAGCGCATCTTTGGGCCGAGCCGTGACGCGGCGCAGCTCGAGGGCTCCAAGAGCTTCGCCAAGGCGTTCATGGCCCGTCATGATATCCCCACAGCGGCCTACGAGAGTTTCTCCGATTTAGACCTTGCGCTCGAGTACCTGACATTGCAACCTTACCCGCTCGTCGTCAAGGATTCGGCGCTGGCGGCGGGTAAGGGCGTAACCATCGCGCAGGACAGGGCGGAGGCCGAGGCGGCGGTGCGTGCGGCGCTTACTGACGGCGGTGAGGTGGTGCTCGAGGCGTTTCTCACTGGACAGGAGATCAGCCTGCTGTTCCTGACCGACGGGGAGAGTGTGAGCCTCCTGCCGCTGGCGCAGGACTACAAGCAGGCCTACGACGGCGATCAGGGGCCGATGACGGGTGGCATGGGGGTCGTCGCGCCGGTGCCGCTCCTGAGCGCCGAGGAACTGGACGACGTTCTGACAACCATCGTAGAGCCGACCCTTGCTGGTCTTCGGACCGAGGGTCTGCGCTACCGGGGCGTCATGTTTATCGGGCTGATGAAGACCTCTGAGGGCGTCAACGTGCTCGAGTACAACGTCCGCTTCGGTGATCCCGAGACGCAGGCGGTGCTGCCGCTGCTGGAGAGTGACCTGCTCGAGCTGCTCGAGGCCACCGCTGCCGGAACCCTTCAAAGCGTGACGCCCCGCTGGTCGGTGCGGGCTGCGGCCTGCATCGTGCTGGCTGCACCTGGCTACCCCGGGGATTACGCTGCCGGGGTGCCTCTCCACGTGCCAGAGGCGCTGCCCGGAGGTGTGCGGGTGTTTCATGCCGGGACGGCCCGCGAGGGGGAAGCGCTGGTCTCGAGCGGGGGCCGGGTGCTTAACGTGGTCGCGGTCGCGCAATCCCTGCCTGAGGCGGTCGCAGCGGCCTACCGTGGCACCGAATCGGTCGACTTTCCCGGTGCCCACATGCGGCGTGATATTGGTGGTCGACTGAATCCAACGTAGAAAGTTGGCAGTCCGCCCGCTCGGGGTTTCCGGACGCAGCCGCGTTTAGGCGCTGCGTCCGCACGTTTTAGAGGAAGTGAATTCCCTGGGTTTGCCCAGGTTGTTATACGAAGTTGACAGGAGACGCGCAGTGGGACAAAGATGATCACCATCTTGCGTACGAAGATGGTAGACCCAGACAAAGGGTTGTCATACGCGTTCCCGGTGGCGGTGCGCGTGGTGCGGTTACCCGGAGCCTAATGTTGTGGGGCCAAACCCTGAACACGAACTTGGGCCTGTTTAAGCCTTGGTTCGTGCGTGCAAGGGGTGTACGCCGTCAGGACGCACCGCCCCCGTTATTCACCTGTGAGGTCAAGCTATGTCTACTCAACATCCTAAACGACTTAAATTCGCCCTTCTCGGAGCTGGGGGCATCGCTGGGGTCCACGTCAAGGGGATGCTCGAGCACACCGACGCTGTAGAGTGCGTCGCGCTCTGCGACATTTCCGACGAGAACCTCGAGCGCCGCGCCGCAGAACTCGGCAACAACCCCAGGCGCTATCACGACTGGGACACCCTGCTGGCCGAAGAAAAAGACCTCGACGCCGTGATCATCGCGCTGCCCCACAAACTGCACGCTCCCGCGATTCTGGCCTCTGCGCGTGCGGGCAAGCACATCATGTGCGAGAAACCCATGTGCATGACGCTCGAGGAGGCCGACAGCATCCTGGAGGCCGTCGCCGAGTCCGGCGTGACCTATATGTCGGCCCACAATCAACTCGTCCCACCGGTAGTCCGGGAAGCCAAGCGCCGTTTGGACGAAGGCCTCATCGGTAAGCTGCGCTGGTTGCGGACGCAGGACTGCTTCGTTTCCGGTTCCGACTCAATGACGAGCACCTGGCGTGGCAGCGTCGCCTCGCAGGGTGGAGGAGAGCTGATCGACACGGGCTATCACCCGTCGTACCTGCTTCTATATCTGGCGGGGGCACCTGCCGCCGCGGTCACGGGCACGATGAGCCGCTTTCATATGAATATCGAGGGCGAGGACACCGCGAGTGTCGGCGTGCGCTTTGAAAACGGCGTGCTGGGCGAAGTCCTCACATCCTGGGCGATGCCGCTGCCCTACGGGAGCCATCAGATTCACCTCGTCGGGGATAAGGGTGAACTGTTCGGTTCGGGGAATGTGCTCTACCACCGGGTTGCGGGTGAGAAAGAACCCACCGAAACGAGACTGCCGGAGGTCGAAAGCACCTTCACGGAAGAGATCGGACACTTCGCCGAGTGTCTGCAAAACGGAACCCGTCCGCTTCACGGGCCGGAGGAGGGGAAGGCCGTCCTCGAGCTGATCCTCCAGGCAACAGATAGCGCTCAGGGCTGGCAGGCGACGGCTCCTAAAGTCCACACCCCGGTCGCCGAATGAGCCGGACGCTGACCGGTGGCTTTCCCCTCGGCTTTCGCTACGCGCCGCTGTCTCCCTGGAGTGGGAACCTGAGCGAGCGGATCGCGTGGGCGCAGGCCAACGGCTTCTCCGCGCTCGACCTGGCCAAAGACCCGGCCGAGGCTGCCTCGGTGCGGGAAGCGGGTCTGCGGGTCGGTTCGGTCGACCTGCTCGAGTGGCAACCCATGCTCTCGCTCGACGCCTCGAGGCGCAAGGAGGCTGTTGCCAAAAACGCCGCCTACGTCGAGGCGTGTGCCGAGGCGGGGCCGCTGAATCATTTCGTCGTGATGCTTCCGGAGGACCCTGCGGCGCCACCCAAAGAGG
>JBMDWS010000079.1:0-2267 GCA_048594695.1 Truepera sp.
CATCCACTTCCCCACCCTCTCCAACTTCGACGAGTTCGCGGCGCTCGGGGCCGAGCCGCAGGTTTCGCTGCGCTGGGTCACGGACCCCGAGGGGCTGGCGGGCGCGGGGCTCATCATCCTGCCCGGCTCGAAACACGTCGCTGCCGATGTGCGCTGGCTCGAGGCGACAGGTCTGGCAGAGGCGGTCAAGGCCGCCGCCGAGCGAGGCACACCCATCCTCGGCGTGTGCGGCGGGTTGCAGCTCCTGGGCCACACCCTCGCCGACCCACACGGTGTCGAGGGCGGGGGCACGACCACGGGCTTGAGACTCCTCGACCTCACGACGACGCTTGAGCCGGACAAAATCACACGCCAGACCCGCACCACCCTGCTCCCGACCGGCGAAACGGTGAGCGGCTACGAGATCCACCACGGGCGCAGCATACCGGGTCCAAACGCGTTACCCTTTCTGGCGGACGGGCTCGGCTTCCGACAGGGCAACGTGACGGGCGTCTACCTGCACGGGCTTTTTGAAGACACGGTCTTTCGCCGCTTCGTGCTGGGCGAACTCGGTCGGGAGACAAGCGGGCAGGACTGGGCAGCAGGGATAGAAACGACTCTCGATACCCTCGCCGACCACGTCGAAGCGCATCTGGACATGACCGTGATCGACGCCGCGCTAACAGACCGCGCGTCGCGACGTTCGGGGCCACACGTACCCCACCCAAAGCTCATCCTGATCACCGGCGGCGCACGCTCCGGCAAATCGCGCTACGCCGAGAGGCTCGTCGAGCATTTGTTGCAAGCAGACGAGACGGCCCTCTATATCGCCACGCTCGAGGCTGGCGACGACGAAATGCGCGCCCGCATCGCCCGCCACCGGGCGCAGCGCCCCGAGAGCTGGCGCACTGTCGAAGCGCCGCTCGAGCCTGCCCGCGCCCTGCGGGAGGCACCTGAACGCGTGGTGCTCCTCGACTGCCTCTCGGGCTACGTCTCGAACCTGCTGCTGCAAGACGAACACGTCACCGGGGAGGCTGCCGTGAGTGCCGTGCTGGACGCTATCCAAACGCTGCTCACGACCTTGCACCAAAGCGGCAAGACCGTCGTCATCGTCACCAACGAAGTGGGCAGCGGCGTGGTGCCCGCCTATCCGCTGGGGCGCCTCTACCGCGACGCGCTCGGTCTGGCAAATGCCCGCGTCGCGGCCCATGCCGACGCGGTGGCACTCTGCACGGTTGGATTGCCTCAGACGCTCAAGGGCACCCTGCCGGAGCTGACATGACCCCAGAAGGAGCGTTTGCCAACGCCCTGAAGCGCGTGCGCCCGGTAGACGCGTCTCTCTACCAGCAAGCGCTCGCCCGTCACGACACCCTGACCAAACCACCCGGCAGCCTGGGTCGGCTCGAGGCGCTCGGCGCACGCCTCGCAGCCATTCAGGGCACGCTCAAACCGCAGATCGGCAAACGGGCCGTCGCAGTCTTCGCCGCCGATCACGGCGTCGCGGAGGCGGGCGTGTCGGCCTATCCCAAGAGCGTCACGGCGGCGATGGTCCAGAACTTTCTCGCCGGAGGCGCAGCCATCAACGCGCTCGCCGGGGCCGCAGGGGCCGACTTGATCATCGTCGATGTCGGCGTCGAGAGCGACCTACCCGCGCACCCCAACCTCGTATCCCGTAAGGTCGTCCCCGGAACGAAGAACATGCTCATGGCCCCAGCGATGACAACCCCGGAGGTCACGGCGGCACTAGATGTCGGGTGTGAAGTCGCACAGGCCCTTGTCGTGGGCGGCGCGACGGTGCTGGCGGGGGGCGAAATGGGGATCGGTAACAGCACGGCTGCCGCTGCACTGACAGCCGTCCTGACGGACCGCCAACCCAGCGACGTCACCGGGCGCGGAACCGGCATAAGCGAAGAGGGGCTCGTTCGGAAGATCATGGTGGTCGAAGAAGCACGGGCACGCCACGGCACTAGCCTCGAGCACCCCCTGAACACCCTCACGTGCGTTGGCGGCCTCGAGATCGCGGCGCTTACGGGTTTTTATGTGGGCGCGGCGGCCGCCCGCGTGCCCGTCGTCCTCGACGGGTTTATCGCAACCTCGGCTGCTCTGGTCGCTGTCAAGCTCGAGCCCGCCGTTCGCGACTACCTGTTCGCCTCGCACCTCTCGCAGGAGCGGGGACACCGCGTGCAGCTTGCCGAACTGGGGCTCGAGCCCCTCTTTGACCTCGAGCTGCGACTCGGGGAAGGCAGCGGCGCGGTGCTGGCGTTCGGGATGTTGGAGAGTGCGGCGGC
>JBMDWS010000008.1:0-4666 GCA_048594695.1 Truepera sp.
GCGCACGCTGTCCGAGTGGGGCGTGGGGTCAGGCAGGGGGATAGAGGAGAGCCGCACCGCTACCGACGGTGTGCAGGATAAAACACAGGGCGAAAGCCAGTGCTGGGAGATGAAACAACAAGCGTAGAGAAAGCAGCGTAAGGCCGATCAGATAGAGGCTACCGACGAGTAGGAGAAAGGGCATCTGAGTTAGAGCAGCGAACTTGAAAAGACCCAAATAGCCGAACGAAAGGCCAAAGAGCAGCAGGCCGAGCGCAAACTGGGCGTTAAAGCCGATCCAGGCCCGCCACACGTTCGTTGCGGGCGAAATCTTGAGCGACGACCTTTTCATGTGTTCCTTGAGGGCGTCGTCATGGGGCTCGAGGTCTTTGTCGAAAAGGAAAAACGAGCCTTGAAGGTGCAGAATCCCGAGAAGTGTGGTCAGGGCCGCGCCTGCGACGATGAGGATTTGGGCAAACATAGAATTTCCTCCTGCGACCTGCTCTGCGTCGTTTTGAAAACCTGTCACCTAGAGAGGCAGAATTATCCTCAAACCATCACTGCTTCCTGATACACCCCGTAAACCTCTCTCAGTACGTCCATTTGCTCGCCGAGGGTGCAGTAAGCGTGCGCGCAGGCCATGAAAGCGGGCATGGTGTTTTGGCCCATTTTGGCCGCCTGGCGCAAACGCTCGAGTGCCTCCGCCGCCGCCACAGGGTCGCGCCCCTGTCGCACCCTGGCAAGCCGTTCGCGCTGTTGCCGCTCGACTGCCGGATCGAACGGTAGCAGCGGCGTTTCCGGTGAATCCGACACAAAGGCGTTGACGCCCACGGTAATCCGCTCAGCGGTGTCGAACTCACGCTGCTGCCGGTAGGCCGCGTCGCCGATCTCGGCGGCAAAAAAGCCCGCTTCGATCCCTGCCTCGACGCCGCCAAGGGCGTCGATCTGCTCGAAGTAGGCGAGGCACTGCCGCTCCATCTCGTCGGTGAGGGTCTCGAGGTAGTACGAGCCCGCCAGGGGGTCGGCGGTGTGCGCCACGCCCGTCTCATAGGCGATGACTTGCTGCGTGCGGAGCGCGAGGGTCGCGGCTTCTTCGGTGGGCAGTGCCAGGGCTTCGTCGTAGGAATCGGTGTGCAGGCTGTTGGTGCCGCCTAGCACGCCCGCGAGCGCCTGAATGGCGACGCGGGCGATGTTGACCTGCGGTTGCTGCGCCGTGAGCGACACGCCCGCCGTTTGTGCGTGCGTGCGGAGCATCCACGATTTCGGGTTCTTGGCACCGTAGACCTCGCGCATCTGCCGTGCCCAGATGCGCCGCGCTGCCCGGAATTTGGCGATCTCCTCGAAAAAGTCGTTGTGGACATTGAAGAAAAACGAAATCCGGGGTGCGAAGGTATCGATATCGAGACCGCGCTCCCCGGCCTTTCGCACATAATGAATCCCGTCGAACAGGGTAAAAGCCAGTTCCTGCACCGCCGTCGAGCCCGCTTCGCGGATGTGGTAGCCCGACACCGAGACGACGTTCCACTTCGGCACGTGCACCGGTCCCCACTCGAAAGTGTCGATGACGAGTGAGACCGAGGGCGCGGGCGGAAAGATGTACTCCTTTTGCGCGATGAACTCTTTTAAGATGTCGTTTTGAATGGTCCCGCCCAGCCGTTTAAGGTCGAAGCCGCGCCGCTCGGCGTTGGCCAGATACATAGCCCAGATGGCGTTGGCGGGGCTGTTGATGGTCATCGAGGTGGTGACGGCCCCCAGGTCGATGTCGTCGAAAAGCACCTCCATGTCCGCTAAAGACGAGACCGCGACGCCCATCTTGCCGACTTCGCCCCGCGCCATCTCATGGTCGGCGTCGTAGCCCATCAGGGTCGGCAGGTCGAACGCTGTCGAGAGCCCGGTCTGGCCCGCCTCCAGAAGCCGTTTGAAACGGGCGTTGGTCTGCTCGGCGGAGCCGAAACCCGCGAACTGGCGCATGGTCCAGAGCTTCGAGCGGTACATGCTAGCCTGGACGCCGCGGGTGTACGGGTACTCGCCGGGGTAGCCGAGCTTTTCGTCCGGGTCGAAGTCTGCGAGGTCGTCTTGGGTATAGACGGGTTCGACCGGGATGTCGGAGAGCGTGCGGAAAGGGTACGAGCGTTCCGGCATACGCGTCGTCGCGGCGCGGTAGCTCGCCTCGAGCCACGCCTGTTTGGGGGTCATGACCTCATTATAGAAGCTGCGACTCCCTACGCCGCAGCTTTGTACACCCATAACCGCCTTTTTATGCGTCTACTCCGTCACGTACCCGAGTCCGTAGCGAACGTAGCTTCGGACCGGTTGGTCTGCAAGCGTATCGATCTGGATACGCACCTTGGCATAGGCGGTCTGGGCAACGATCTTGTGCGTTTTGGCGTCGATAACTTCACCTCCCGAGGTGTAGGCGAAGCGGCCATCGCGGGAAAACTGCACCCAGGTGGGTGGACTGGGCAGTTTGATACTGGTGATGTACGCGGGCGCTTTTTGGGGTAGGCCCGTCACCTCGTAGAGGTGGACGTGACGGTTCTTGCTGTCGACGATCCAGACCTCCGTTTCATCGGGCGAGAGCGCGACGCCGTGACTCTGGACGTGTAGAGGTTTGGTCCATGGGCCTTCGGGGAAGCCCTCGACGTGGACGCTATGGAGCACCTTGCCGGTAGCGACGTCGCCGACCTCGAAGCCGAGAAAGCGGTTGACGTTCACAAATGCCAGCGTTTCCTTGCCATTGACGGTAAAGGGCCGCACACCGTCCCGAAAGGGACCGATCTGCCGGACGATCTCGTTGGTCGCCGTGTCCGCCATGACCAGATAAGGGTAGCGGACGCTTCCCATGTAGACGTACTTGTCGCTCAAGCCGACGATGGTGTTGTGGGCTCCCCGGTGGACTTCGATGGTGTCCTTGACGGTGCCGTCGGCGGCGTCGATGACGAACCAGAACGTACCCCGGTCGGTAGCTTCGCCGCTCGAGAGGTAGAGGGTCTTGCCATCTTTGGTGATCGCCGGACTATCGACAAAGGGGCTGTAGAGCTCTTTCCAGAGGAGCTGTTCGGTTACCAGGTCGTAGGCCAGCAACCCGCGCTCGAGGTTGGCCCCGGATCCTACGCCGTGATAGCTGATGTAGAGCCTTCGGCTTTCGGCGTGGGCAACTGCGCCCCAGATGCGCTGGATGCCCGGCGGCAGTTTGATGCTCTTGACTTTCTGGTGCCCGTTGTCGATGTCGAAAACGCTTATGGACGTGGTGCCGAAAACGTAGAGATAGCGCTTATAGTCGAGGCCCTTGACGGAAAACGACAGCTCGAGCGGGGACTGGGCGTTTCCTGCTGCGTTGAAGGGCGTGACGGTGAGCGTGTGACTCCCGGTACCGAGCCGCCAATCGGCACTGTCCAGCGCAGACGTCGTGTAGGGGGACTGGCTGTCGCTAGAGGTTTCGCCGTCGAGGCTGAACTCGAGCTTGCTGTAGCTGGTGGTCGGTGTTACCGCCTGAAACGCCACGTCGCGCAGTCCGAACCCGGCGAGGTCGAGGCTCGAGCCCTCCACAATCGATCCGACAAGGATCTCACCGCTTTTGGCGTCGACGAGCGAAACGCCGCTCATATGGGTCCCGCTCGAGGCGGTCGGGGGTGTGGCTGAGGGCGTAGTACAGGCCATCAGGCCAAGGCACAGGGCCAGTCCTAAACGTTTCATGCTCACGTCTCCTCGAGCACGCGGGATGGCTGGACACTGTGCGTCCCAGACGTGCGCCTTATTTAGGAGGAGTGTAAAAGAAATCCTCTGCAGACTGGGAAGCAACTGCACATCGGAGGAAACCTCAGAAAGTAAACGGTAAGGTCTCCAGCTGCGCCGTGGCCTCACCGAGGCTGATCTCGGCCCCAGGCTCGAGGTCCGTGCGAACGCTCGCTAGCGCAATAAGGCCTAGCTCGGGGTGGGAGATCACACTGCCCAAGCGCCCGACCGTTTTGCCGCCGTGCACGATATCCCTGAAAGCTTCAGGCGGCGCTCCGTTCAGCCGCAAACCCGCGAGTCGCCGCCGCAGGTTGCCCCGCGCTTCGATACGGGCCATGATCTCCTGCCCCAGGTAGCAGCCCTTGCGGTAGGAGAGAGCGTACTCGAGCCCCGCTTCCTGCGGCAGGACACCCTCGCCGCCCTCGTGCTCGGCGTCCGGGATGCCTGCCGCGACACGGTGCGCTCCCAGCGCCGCTTCACCTGCCAGCGTCGCCCCAGCATTCTCCAGAGCCTGAACAAAAGCTCCAGCGTCACGCGTCAATACGAAGAGATCGAAGCCGCCTGCCCTCGTGCGGGCGACGGGGGCGACCAGTACTTTGGCCGAGGCGAAAGGGAATTCGGTGAAGGTGTCGGCCTGCGGCAACGCCTCCCCGAAGACGCTCTGCAGGACGCCCTGCGCCTCTGTGCCTTGTAGGGTCAGCGTGGTGATGGTACCCGTCAGGTTCGTGAGTTCGACCTGATCGAAGATGATGTGTGCCCGCAGCTGCGTTTCGACAAGCCTTCCGGCATCCCCCTCGACAGCAACGAACAGATCGTCCTCGCGGCGGTAGATGCGCATGAGCGCGAGGGCGTGCCCGCGTACGTTGAGCATCAGCGCCGGGCGGCTGTCACCCGGTGCCAAGCGTTTGACTTCGTGACTTACCTGCCCGTGGAGAAACTCGAGCCTGTCCGC
>JBMDWS010000080.1:0-19911 GCA_048594695.1 Truepera sp.
CTCGGCCCCCCCCCCCCGCGCAGCGCCCGAACCGAGCCTGCCGGTTCCCGATCCCGATCTGCCCCCCAATCACATTCCGGAGCCTATTCAGGACCCGCCCCCACCCATGAGCGTTTCACACTGAAGGGGCCGGGCACTTCATGACCGACGCCGCCGATCTCCCTGAACCCGATGAAGGCGACCTCGAGCTCTGGGAGGACGAAATGCTCGAGCGCGACGATCCCTTCACACACGAAGATGACATCCCGGCACTCGAGGAACCCACCGAACCTTACGACGAGGACAACGTCCCACTGGAGCCACACGAATACTTGGACGACCTGCCGACTGGCGCTGACATCACCCCAGACGAGTCCGAGATGGATCACAACCTGCCGAAAAACCGGGGAATGCCCGACTAAACCGAACCTATAAGCCGACCTTCACCCTGCACCGCTCGCAGACACGACGTACGCGGGTAAACTTGGGGTATGGCCCGTCTCATCGGTTTATCCCGCTTTATCGTAGCGCTTGGCGTCTTCTCGAGCCTCATCGTTTCACTCTTTCTTTTCGTAGCGGTCACCGTTCGTACCATCCGGCTCCTCATCGAGGAAATACCAAGGATCGGTCTTGGTAGCGAAAAAGGAACCAAGACACTCGTCGTGGCCGCCATCGAGCAGGCCGACACGGTGCTGATCGCAGCGGCGCTCCTGATTATCGGCATCGGGCTCTACGAACTTTTTATTGGTCAGATCAAAAACGTTCCGCATTGGCTCGAGGTCACCACACTCGACGACCTCAAGGAAAAACTCATCAGCCTGATCGTCGCCGTGCTGGCCGTCAACTTCTTTATCTACGTCTCTGAGTGGGACGGCGACGGCGACATTCTGTCACTCGGCCTCGCGATCGGCGCGGTGGTCGTGGCTCTGGCGAGCTTCAACATCATCAAGCTCGCGGGTAAAGGGTCGGAGACAGCAGAAGGATTAAAAAAGTAACGCGGCAGCGGTGCGTCGGACACGGAATGTCATGCTGGAAGTAAAACAGAACCGGCTTTCCACACTTGGTAGGACAGAAAGCCGGTTTTTTAAAGTTTTGGCGGAGAGGCAGGGATTCGAACCCTGGGTGAGGTTGCCCCCACAACGGTTTTCGAGACCGTCCCATTAAACCGCTCTGGCACCTCTCCAAAAAGCAGCAAGGGTGAGTATACCCTATCCTCCCGCGCTTTGTCACGCGCCTTAGGGCGAGGTTTTCTCTGCTCTCCTCGAGCCGAAAAAGGCGCTGAGCAGCCTGCTCGCCTCGTCCGCCTTAACGCCTCCGCGCACCTCTAAACTACGTTTCCAGTCGTGTTGCCGCAGATCCGCGACGCCGCCAAGTGCGCCCTCCCGCCGGTTCACGGCTCCATAGACCAGACGAGGCACGTGCGCGGTGAGGATTGCGCCAAGGCACATGGGACAGGGCTCGAGCGTGACGTAAAGTGTGCAGCCCTCGAGTCGCCAGTCGCCCAGCGCGTGCGCCGCGCTCCGAACAGCCTTGAGTTCCGCGTGCGCGGTTGGATCGTGATCCTCGCGGGTGGTGTTAGATGCTTGCGCCAGAATCACGCCCTCCCGAACGATGAGAGCTCCGACGGGCACCTCACCGGACTGCGCAGCCTGCCGGGCAAGCTCGAGGGCGCGGGCCATAAAGCCCTCGTCGATATCAGGTTGAAGGGGGGTCTCGAGTGCTTTTTGGGACCGGGAGGCGCGTGCCGCAGTCGCTACGCCTTCCACCCAAAGGATTTCGGAAGGACCCGTCGGGGACACAGCCAGCAAGCGCAGCGTGTCACGCGCCTCCCTGGGAACCTTGGCGTCGATAAGCACGTCCGAAAGCTTCTTGCGTCCTCCTGCAAGGCGCATCCAGTCGCCCGGAGTCCGTGTGCGGTAGAAGAGCTTTTCGAGGTCGAGCCTTTCAGAATCGACCTCGACAGGAAGCGTGGTCGCGGGTTCTGCGGGGCTGGACTCCTGAGATTGTGCACTGGGGATAACCTCGAGCCGCCCATAAGCCAGCCGGGCCGTCTTGGCCCGGGGTAGCGCCAGACGCACGGGGTGCTCCGCTGCCAGGGCGCTCTGGAGACGCTCGAGCAGCGCCAGATCAGTCCTTATTCCCGCCTCCTGCAAGAAACGATGGAGCGCTGTGAGTGTAAGTGCTGGAGGAGCACGTCGTAAGGACGCCAGCTCGAGCCCGTCCACACCTATGAGAGACCGAGCCTGTTCCTCGAGAAACGTCCCTGCACCACGCTGCACACGTGCCTGACGGGATAATACGGCCTGGACCGCCGGATAACGCGCCTCGAGGAGGGGCAAGACCACGTGCCGCACCCACGCCCGTGTGCGGCCCAAGTCGAGATTGCTGGGGTCCTCGAGCCATGACTGCCCCAGGTCATTCAAGTAGGCGCGCAGGGCTTGGCGCGAGGTCGTGAGCAGCGGGCGTACGACGTTGCCCTGGCGCTCGGAAATGCCGCGCAAAAAGGCGCTCCCGCGTAGCAGCTGCATGAGTACGGTCTCCGCGTTGTCGTCCTCGGTGTGGGCTGTCAGGACAGCATCAGCCCCCACACGCTTGGCGGTACGTAGTAGAAAGGGGTAGCGAAGCCGCCGGGCTGCATCCTCGAGATTCCAGCCCCGCTTAGCCGCTATCGAGCCGACGTCGATGCGCTGAAACGTCAGAGGCAGCTCGAGGTCGTCGCACAGTACCCGAACAAACTGAGCTTCCTCGGCAGATTCCGGGCGCAGCGCGTGATCGAAGTGCGCGACATGCAGCGTATAAGGCCGCCCAGCGATTCGGTGCAGCAAGCGCAAGAGCGCCACCGAATCTCCCCCGCCCGAGACCGCCACGAGCAGCGTCCGTGCGTTGGGCGCAAAGCGAGCGAGTTCTGTGTGGAGACTGCTGCTGTCCATCTCCTCCATTATGCCTTCACGCCCCTGGCGTAGAATCGCCCCATGACCGTCACACTCATCGTGCTCGATTCCGTCGGGGTAGGGGCGCTGCCCGACGCCGCCGACTTCGGCGACAGCGACAGCCACACCTTCGACCACACGCTGGAGCGCACAGGCGTCAAGCTACCGGGTTTCGCAGCGCTCGGCCTCGGCAACATCGCGGGGGTTGAAGCACTCGAGGCCTCTCCAACCCCCCTCGCTTCCTACGGCAGGCTCGCTGAAGTTTCACCGGGCAAGGACACGACCACCGGGCACTGGGAGTTCATGGGGGTCACACTCGAGCACGCTTTTCAGACTTTCGTGGCCTTTCCGGACGAGGTGATGCGAGCCTTCGACGCGCTGACCGGGAGGCCGCACTTTGGCAACATACCTGCCTCCGGCACCGCTATTCTGGACGAACTCGGTGAAGCGCATATGCAGACGGGCGCGCCCATCGTCTACACGAGCGCCGACAGCGTCTTTCAGATCGCTGCGCACGTGGACGTGGTGCCGCTCGAGACTCTCTACGCCTGGTGTGAAGGGGCTAGAGAGCTCTTGCAGGGCGAATACGCCGTGGCACGGGTCATCGCCCGCCCTTTTCGCGGTGAGCCCGGAAGCTTCGTGCGCCTCGGCGAAGCGCGGCGCGACTACTCGCTGCCGCCGCCCCACCCGACGGTCCTCGACGTACTCAAGGGGGCCGGAAAGCAGGTCGTCGGTATCGGAAAGATTCCGGATATCTACGACCATCAGGGTTTTACCGAGGAGATTCACACAGACTCGAACCTGGACGGGATCGAAAAGACGCTTGCAACCATGCGGAAGCGCCCGGACGGGTTCATCTTTACTAACCTCGTCGAGTTCGATTCGCTCTACGGGCACCGCCGCGATCCGGAAGGCTACGCCCAGGCGCTCGCTGACGTGGACGCACGGCTCCCCGACCTGCTCGGCGCGACACAGCCGGGCGACTGGCTCCTGTTCGTGTCCGACCACGGCAATGACCCGACCCATCCGGGCACCGACCACACCCGCGAATACGGCTTGCTGCTCGCCTATAGCCCCGAAAGGACCGGCAGCGACCTCGGCACCCGCGCTAGCTTCAGCGACGTTGGCGCGACGGTCGCTGATCTCCTGGGCGTGACGTGGCAGGGCGCTGGCTCGAGCTTTGCCCCACGCCTGCTGGCAGGTCGTCCGGTCTAGCGAATCACGAGCGGAAGCAGCCGCAACCCGACGAGCGCCGTTCCGAGCGCGGCGAAGAGCCCGTACAGAAGGCGCGGGATCCGGTTCGCCTCGAGCCAGTGCCGCACGAGATCTTCGATCTGCACCCGACCGAGCGTCGTAAGCTGCGTCGTGAGCGCGGTAGCGTCCGCTGCCTGCACGATCTCGCTGATCGACGTGCTGTAGAGGGTGGGCACGAGGGCTGTCTCGAGACTGGGCTGAGGAGAAAATGTGCCGAGCTGCCCGGTCGTCAGGTAGGTGTAAGAATTGGGAGGGAATCCCAGGTAGCTCTGCGGCTCGAGGAAACGTGCGTAAATCCCGAAGAGCACGAAACTTGGACTCGACGGACACAGCTCGGCGTAGGGAATTCCCTCTCGTTCGAAGGTTGCCCGCACATAATCGTAAATTTCCCGACGAATCCGGTCCATATCGATGTCCGCAGCAACCTCATCCGGCAGCGCCTCGAGCCCGAGCTGTACAGAAGAGGTCTGCACACACGGTTCGACCCCCGCAAGCATGGTGAGCGGTAGCGACTCGTGAGCCCACCCGCAGGAGAAGAGAGTAAGGTTTAGAAGAGCAAGAACGCGGTAGACCATAAAAAAGCTCCCGGAAACCTCCGAGAGCTTTACTCTAACGGGTGACCCTCAGGCCGCGTCGGTGACGAGTTCGATAAGGGCTTCCTGAGCACCGTCGCCCCGACGTGTCTCGAGCCGGTAGATACGGGTATAGCCGCCCTGACGGGCGCTAAAAGACGGAGCGATCTCGTCCATGAGCTTGCGAACGATCTCGATGTCGTGGATTTCGCGCAGCACCAGACGGCGAGCGTGAAGGTCGCCGCCCTTGGCAGTGGTTACGAGCTTCTCGACGTAGGGACGAAGGTTCTTGGCCTTGGCAACCGTCGTTTTGATCCGTCCGTGACGAAACAGCGAGGTCGCCTGCGAACGGGCGAGGGCGATGCGGTGGCTGCTGTTGCGGTTCAGCTTGCGCCCTGAAGACATGTGTCTCACAACTTACTCCTTAAGCTCGAAGCCCTGCGCTTGCAGGCGCTCCTTGATCTCTTCGAGGGACTTGTCGCCAACCCCGCCGACCTTCTTGAGGTCGCGCTCGGACAGGGCCAGCAGAGCGTCGACCGAGTCGATGCCTTCCTCCTGTAACGAATGCAGCACACGGCTCGAGAGCGCCAGGTTCTCCAGGGTGACGCTCGAGCTGTCGCTACGAACCGGAGCTACGTCGGCAGCGGCAGCCGTAGTCGGCGTAGCGATCATCGAAACCGGCTCCTCGAACTCGCCCCCGCTAAAGACGGCGAGCTGAGTACGCAGCGTTTCGACAGCGCTTTCCAGCGCTTCGCGTGGGCTGATGCTACCGTCGGTCCAGACCCGCAGCACCAGGCGGTCGAGGTCGGTCTTTTGCCCTACACGGGTGTCTTCGACTCGGTAAGCCACGCGGCGCACCGGGGTGAAGATAGCGTCGACCGGGATCGAGTTGATGCGGTCCTTGGTCGCGTGGATTTCCGCAGGGACGTACCCGACACCCGGCTCGACCCGAACTTCCATAACCAGCTTGCCGCCCGTCGTGAGGGTAGCCAGATACAGCTCGGGGTTGATGACCTTGGCCCCCATCGGCACTTCGAAGTCGGCCGCCGTGACCGTGCCCTCTTTTTCGGCACGCAGGGTAAGCGTCACGGGCTCGTTGTCGTACAGCTTGACCACGAGGTCCTTGAGGTTGAGGATGATCTGCATGACATCCTCTTTGACTCCGTCGATCGTCGAGAACTCGTGGAGCACGTCCTCGATATAGACGCTCGTGACGGCGGTTCCAGCTACCGACGACAGAAGAATTCGCCGTAGTGGGTTCCCGATGGTGACGCCGTAACCACGCGGCAACGGCTCGACGACAAACTCGCCGTACTGGTCGGTGACACGGGCTTTAAATTCAGGTGTGATCTGCACCGTAAACTCCTAATCTCATCTTTGGGTCTAGGCGCTACCTCGAGTAGAACTCGATGACCTGAAGCTCATTGACCGGGACGGTCAGATCTTCGCGTGCGGGCAGGCGCGAGAACTTGCCCTTGAGGCTCTCACTGTCGAACTCGAGCCAGGGGCTCATGCGGCCCCGCTTACGCGCTTCGACGTTGCTCTTGATCACGTCGTTGCTGCGGCTGCGCGTCGCGACAGCGACCTCGTCCCCGGGTTTGACGCGGTACGAAGGAATGTCGACGAGCTTGCCGTTGACCGTGATGTGCTTGTGCGACACGAACTGACGGCCCTGACGACGGGTGTGGGCGATCCCTAGCCGAAACACCACGTTGTCGAGGCGGGACTCGAGAAGCTGCAGGAATACCGCGCCCGTCGCGCCCTGTTGACGCACAGCCTCGTCGAAGAGGGTACGAAACTGCTTCTCGCTCATGTTGTAGAGACGGCGCAGCTTCTGCTTTTCGCGCAGACGCGTTCCGAAGTCGGAGGTCTTCTGCCGACGTCGCTGCCCGTGCTGGCCCGGAGGGTAGGGGCGGCGCTCCATGTACTTTTGAACTTTCGGCGTCTCCGCGAGGTTGACCCCTTCGCGGCGACTCATCTTGACGATCGGTGTCCGTTGACGACCCATGGTTCTCCTTCTTTCAAAGAGCCTGCGTTACATCCGCTGGCGTTTGGTGAGGCGGCAGCCGTTATGCGCGACAGGTGTCGCGTCGATGATCGAACGCACGTTGACGCCCGTGGCCTGAATCGAGCGAATTGCCTGCTCGCGCCCAGAGCCGGTTCCGCGAATCACGATGTCGAGCTGGCTCAGACCCATGTTCTGGGCCTTGCGGGTCGCGTCGGCGGCAGCAAGCTGCGCGGCGTAAGGCGTCCCTTTTTTCGAGCCCTTGTAGCCGATGCTGCCAGAGCTCGACCACGCCACGGTGTTACCGTCCATATCAGTGATGGTGACAATCGTGTTGTTGTAAGACGCGTGGATGTAGGCTTTACCCTCGGCGAGGTTACGTCTGACGCGCTTTTTGGTTTTGTTTCTTGCTCCCTGTTTGCTCATCTCAGCCCCTTACTTCTTGGCAGCTTTCTTCTTGCCAGCGACGGTGCGACGCGGCCCCTTGCGGGTGCGGGCGTTGGTCTTCGAGGACTGACCGCGAACAGGCAGACCACGGCGGTGCCGCAGACCCCGGTAACAGCCGATGTCCATCAGGCGCTTGATGTTGAGCTGAATCTCGCGGCGCAGATCGCCCTCAACCTTATAGGTCTTTTCGACGATCTCGCGCAGACGCGCGACTTCGGTTTCAGCAAGGTCCTTGACGCGCGTGTCGGGGTTGACACCCGCTTCAGCCAGAACCTGCTGCGACCTCGAGAGGCCGATACCAAAGATGTAAGGCAGCGCGTGTTCGATGCGCTTGTCACGGGGAAGGTCGATACCAGCGATACGCGCCATGTTATCCCTGCCTTTGCTTATGCTTGGGGTTGACCGAGCAGATGACGAAAACCTTGCCGTGGCGACGAATGACCTTGCACTTGTCGCAGATCGGCTTGACGGACGCACGTACTTTCATGAACTCTCCTGTTTCTCCCTAAGCCTGCTACTTGCGGTATACGATGCGACCCTTTTCAGGATCGTAAGTGCTGATTTCCAGAACCACCCGATCGCCTGGGAGGATACGGATGTAATGACGCCGCATCTTGCCACCGACGTGGGCGAGAATCTCCGGGCCAGCGTCGAGCTGAACCAGAAATGTCGTGTTGGGACGAGCCTCCAGAACCACACCTTCGGTGCGAATGGTATCCTGGGTCGTCTCCTCGGGGCGCTCGGGGCGCTCTTTGGGTGGGCCTCTGCGCCCCCCGCCGCCTGATCTACTACGCGCCACGTGCACCTCCTAGTGCCAATGCTTGGGCGAGGGGTGCGCCGCTTGCGGTGAGAACGCGCGGCCCCTCCTCCGTAATAGCAACCGTGTGTTCAAAATGCGCGGCCAGCGAGCGGTTCGCTGTCGGCGCGGTCCAACCGTCGTCCAGAACTCGGACTTCGGTCGGCGACTCGGTCACCATAGGTTCGATAGCCAGTACCAGCCCAGGGCGCAGCCGCGGCCCCGTACCTGCACGACCGTAGTTGGGCACATCCGGCGACTCGTGGAACGAGGAGCCGATACCATGCCCGACGAATTCGCGCACCACCCAGAAGCATGCGGCTTCGACGGTACGCTGAATGGCCTCTGCGACGTCTCCCATACGGTTTCCCGCTTGCGCCGCCGCGATGCCAGCATACAGCGAACGCTCGGTAGCCTCGAGAAGAGCCCATGCCTGAGGGGTGATTTTACCAACCGGATACGTTTTGGCCATGTCGGCTGCATAACCCTTATAAAACGTGCCTATATCGACAGAGAGGATGTCCCCGTCAGTGAGCGGCTTATCATCGGGAATGCCGTGAACCACGATCTCGTTACGAGAGGTGCAGAGCGTTGCAGGAAACCCCCGGTAGCCTTTAAAAGCGGGTATGCCCCCACGTGAGCGGATCGCCGCTTCAGCAGCAGCGTCGAGTTCAGCCGTCGTGACACCGGGGCGAATGAGCCCTTCGATAGCCTCGAGCGCCTCACGGTTGATGACCGCTGCTTCAGCCATGATCTCAATCTCCCGCTCACGCTTAAGGATCACGGCAACACCTCGGAGATGCGGGCGAAGACCTCTTCGACGCTGCCGACACCGTCGACACGCCGCAGCTTGCCCTTACCCTCGTAGTAGGCGATGAGCGGGGCGGTCTGGTCGGTGTAGACCTGCATCCGGTTGCGGATGGTGTCCTCATTGTCGTCGCTGCGACCCTGCTCTTCTGCACGCTTGACGAGGCGCGTGACGAGTTCCTCGGGATCGACCTCGAGTAACACCACAGCGGTCAGGGGCGCGGCAAACTCGTGGAGCAGCGTATCGAGCGCTTCTGCCTGAACCGTAGTGCGGGGAAACCCGTCGAGCAAAACCCGGATGGGAGACTGGCCATCGAGTTCGCCTCGGATCATACCGATCACGATCTCGTCAGACACTAGGTTTCCCGTGTCCAAGAACGCCATGGCTCCCAACCCGAGCACGCATCCCTCACCTACATGGGAACGCAGCATATCGCCGGTCGAGAGCTTGGTCAGACGACGCGCCCGCGCCAGCTTTTCAGCCTGCGTTCCCTTCCCGGCTCCGGGGGGGCCGACGAGCAGAAGCACCTCAGGGTTCATCAAAAGCGTCTCCCGCGCCCACGAATTCGGCCCTTGCTGACGAAACCGTCATAGTGGCGCATCATAAGTTGCGACTCGAGCTGACGGAGGGTGTCGAGTGCGACGCCCACGACGATCAGCAGGCCGATTCCGGAGAAAACCAGCGACAGTTGCCCCTGCCCAGTAATCCAGCCCATGAGCTGCGGCAGAGCGTTCACCAGACCCAGAAAGAGCGCCCCCCATAGCGTGATGCGGTTGGTGATACGCGTCAGGTGCTCCGTAGTCGGTTGCCCCGGCCGAACCCCCGGCACGAACCCGCCATACTCGCGCAGGTTTTCGGAGATTCGCTTGGGATCAAACGAGATCTGGGTATAGAAGTAGGTGAAAGCCACGATGAGCAGCGTGCTGACCAGAAGCCCTTGCCAGTTCGACGGGTTAAACCAGAGGCTAAGTGCCTGGAGCCACACGACCTGCGGGAAGAGCGAGATCAGCGTTGTGGGGATCACCAGAACGGACACCGCGAAAATCACCGGGATAACCCCGGCCGCGTTCAGGCGGAGCGGAATGTAGGTACTCTGTCCCCCCATCACCCGACGACCGACGACCTTACGGGCGTACTGTACGGGAATACGCCGTTCAGCTTGCTGGATATAGACCATACCAGCGATCGCAATCACCAACAGCAAGAAAAAGAGCAGCAGCCCAAGCACACTTCCTTGCCCACTACGCATCAAGGCGAAACTCTGGGCAACAGCTTGCGGGTACGCAGCAACGATCCCCGCGTAGATGATGAGCGAGATCCCGTTACCGATCCCGTACTCGGTGATCTTTTCGCCCAGGTACATGACGAGCGCGATCCCGGCGAGCTGGGTGACCATCACGGTAAACCAGAAAAAAGGACCGTTACTCCAGCCGACGCGCAGTGCGTTCGACGGGCCGATCACCGCGACTGCAAGGAAGAGTCCCTGCACCGCGCCGAGGCCGATGGCCCCGTAGCGCGTGTACTGCGTGATGCGTCGCCGCCCCTCTTCACCTTCTTTGGAAAGCTTCTCGAGCGGGGGGTAAACAGTCGTTAGGAGCTGAATGATGATGCTGGCTGTGATGTAGGGAATGACACCTAGCGCGAAGACCGAGAATTGCTGGATGTTGCCGCCGGTAATAAAGCCCAGCAGATCGAAAACGCCCCCCTGCAACTGTGCCCTCAGGGCTTCGGCATCTACCCCTGGGGTCGGGATAAACGACCCCAGGCGGTAGACAGCCAGCAACCCGATGACGACGAGCAGCTTAGCTCGCAGTTCGGGGATGCGAAAGGCGTTGCCGAAGGCGGCAAGCATCTAGTCTTGCCCCGCGTTCGGTGCTTCTTCGGCGACGTCGCCCTGGACACTGCCTCCTGCGCTGGTAATCGCTGCCACAGCGCTGCGGCTGTAAGCGTCGACTTCAACCGTCAGGTTCTTGACGTTCAGCTCACCGTTGCCGAGCAGTTTGATGGGACGGTGCAGGTGGCGCACGAGTCCAGCCCCAACGAGTGTTTCAGCGTTGACCGTGGCCCCCGCCTCGAACACGCCGAGATCCCCGAGGTTGACGATCTGGTAATCGGTGTTGTGATGGACGAAGCCACGCTTGGGCAGGCGCATCACAAGACGCGACCGGCCACCTTCCCAGCCTGCACCCTGCGAGAAGCCGCTGCGGCTCGACTGGCCCTTTTGACCACGACCGGCAGTTTTACCACTGCCGCTGCCGAGGCCACGTCCGACCCGCCGGCGGTTTTTCTTCGAGCCAGGTGCGGGTTTTAGGTCGTTGAGTTTCATCTACTTACCTTCCACGTGCAAGAGGTACGAGACCTTGTTGACCATGCCGCGAACATCCGGAGTGTCCTTGAGTTCACGAGTGTCGCCCGTCTTCTTGAATCCGAGCGCACGAATAGTCGCTTTCTGATCTTCCTTGACGCCAATTAGACTGCGGACGAGAGTTACCTTCATTTCGCAGCCTCTCGCTCCTGCTTGGACTCATCGAACGTCTTGAGCTGCTTGAGACCGTCGATCACAGCGTAAGCGACGTTGGTACGGTTACGCGACCCAAGCTCCTTGGTCAGGAGGTTACGAAAGCCTGCGAGTTCGATAATCGCACGGGGCACGCTACCTGCAATCACGCCCGTACCGGCGCCAGCCGGCTTAAGCATCACACGGCTGGTGCTGTGCGTTCCAAGAACTTCGTGAGGGATCGTGCCGGGCTCTTCGATCGGCACTTCGATGAGGTTTCGCCGGGCGACGTACTGGCCCTTCTGCACGGCGATCGGCACTTCCTTGGCCTTACCTAGACCGATGCCGACACGCCCATTGCGGTCCCCGATGGCAACCATGGCACCGAAACGGAAACGGCGGCCCCCCTGGTAAGTTTTGGCGGTGCGACGGATAAAGATGACTTTATCTTCAAATTCTTCGGCCATTAGAACTCGAGCCCTCCTTCACGCGCGCCGTCGGCGAGCGCCTTGATGCGACCGTGATAACGGTACGAGCCACGGTCGAAAACGACCTGCTTTGCGCCAGCCTGAAGGGCACGCTCGGCAAGTGTCTTACCGACGGCGGCGGCCTGCTCGGTTTTATTACCGCTTAGGCCCAGACTCTTGCTGTTCGCTTCGGCGACGGTATGACCTTTGGTCGTGTCGATGACTTGCGCGTAGATGTACTTGGCGCTGCGGAACACCGTGAGGCGCAGACGCTCGGTAGCAACCGGACGCTGCAGCTTCCGGCGGCTACGCAGGCGGCGGCGCTCTTTGGTGAGTTGTGTGTTCATCTTAGACTCCCTTAGCGGGCCGCGGCTTTACCGGGCTTGAGGCGGACGAATTCGCCCTCGTAGCGGACACCTTTGCCGTGATACGAATCGGGCGGACGGATCTTGCGGATGTTGGCTGCGACCTGACCGACAAGTTGCTTATCGATGCCGGTCACGGTGATGCGTGTCGGCTCGGGTGCGGCGAGCGTGATACCCTCGGGCGGCTCGAAGATGACCGGATGCGAAAAACCAAGCATCAGCTCGAGGTTGGACCCGCGCATAGCGCAGCGGTAACCGACGCCCTGAATCTGCAAGCGGCGGGTGTACCCTTCAGTCACGCCCTGCACGGCGTTGTTAATAAGGCTGCGAATGAGTCCGTGCTGGGCGCGGTCCCGGGGCTGATCGCTGGGACGGGCGAGCGTCAGCACGCCGTCGTCCTGGTTAAGCGTTAGGCGGGGATTAAAAGGAACGACGAGCTGCCCCTTTGGACCCTTGATCTGAACCTGGGTTTTGGTCGCCGTGACCTCGACGCCCTTGGGCAGTGAGATGGGGGTGCGTCCAATACGGCTCATTACCAAACCTCGCAGATAACTTCGCCGCCCACGTTGTGACGGCGTGCGTCGCGGTCGACGAGAAGGCCCTGCGGCGTCGAGATAACAGCGACGCCGAGGCCTCCGCGCACGACCGGAATGTGTGTCGCCTTGGCGTAGGCGCGACGACCGGGTTTGGAAATGCGGGTGATCTCGTTAATGATCGGCGTACGGCGCGGACCGTACTTGAGGCCGATGCGCAGGACCGACTTGCCATCGACTTTGGTCTGCTCGACCGACTTGAGGTAGCCCTCCCGCACGAGTACATCGGCGAGAGACTTTTTGAACTTACTTGCTGGTACATCGACGGTGGCCGCGATAATCGCCACACCGTTGCGAATGCGCGTCAGCATGTCAGCAATAGGATCGGTATACATGTATCTCCTTCGCCAGGGTTGGTATTAGCACAAGCGCGCTAACCATCACCCCGCAAAAAACCTTTCTCGGTTTACCAGCTCGACTTGCGAACGCCCGGCAGGTAGCCCTGGTGAGCCATCTCGCGAACACAGATGCGGCACAAGTTGAAGTCGCGCAGGTAGCTCCGCGAGCGCCCGCAACGCGCGCAGCGGTTAACTCCGCGCACCGCGAACTTGGGGGTCCGTTTGGATTTGGCGATGTGTGCTTTGGTAGCCATACTCCTACTTTCTGAAGGGCATGCCGAGGAACTCGAGAAGGCTCCGGGCTTCCTCGTCGGTTTTGGCGGACGTTACGACCGTAATGTCCATACCACGGGTTGCTTCGATCTGATCGATAGAGAGTTCGGGGAAAACAAGCTGCTCGCGCAGACCCAGTGTGTAGTTCCCACGTCCATCGAAGGCGTTGGGGTTGACCCCACGAAAGTCGCGCACGCGCGGCAGGGCGACGTTGATGAGTTTTTCCAGAAAAACCCACATGCGTTCGCCGCGTAGCGTGACCTTGATGCCGATCGGCATACCGGCACGCAGCTTAAAGTTCGATACGGACTTTTTCGCCTTGGTGACGACCGGGCGTTGCAGGGCGATCTGGGCGAGTTCACGCGAGGCGCGCTCGATCACCTTGGAGTCGTCACGCGCCTCCCCGAGGCCAATGTTGATGACGACCTTCTCGAGCTTCGGTACCGCCATGACGTTGGCGTAGTTGTGGCGCTCCTGCAGGTTCTTGCGAACCTCACCCTGATAGCGGGCCTTGAGCGCGATTTCTGTCTTACTCATCTACCCTCCTCGAGACGCGTGTCACTCTTACGGGCTACGCGAACCTTGCGCTCCCCGTCAAAGGCGACGCCGATGCGCGTCGGTGCCCCGGTCTTTGGATCGAGCAGTTGCACATTCGAGGCGTGAACAGAAGCCTCACGCTCGTCGAAGCCACCACGCGGATTATCTTGAGTGGGGCGGCGCGTCTTTTTAATCATATTGACGCCCTTGACTACGACCCGGTTCTTCTCTGGCAGGACCGCAATGATCTCGCCTTCAGCCCCCCGGTTCTTGCCACTGATCACGCGCACCTTGTCCCCGTTGCGGAGACGGATACGCGTGCGCTCTACTTTTGCCATTACAGTACCTCGGGCGCGAGCGAAACGATGCGCATAAAACGGCGCTCACGCAGCTCGCGGGCAACTGGTCCGAACACGCGGGTGCCGCGCGGCTCGTTCTGGTTGTTGATGATGACCGCCGCGTTGTTGTCGAAGCGGATGCTGCTGCCGTCGGGACGATTGATCTCCTTGGCGGTGCGGACGATGACAGCCTTGACCACATCACCTTTTTTGACCCCGGCACGGGGAATGGCGTCCTTGACGGCTGCCACGATCACGTCGCCTACACCACCGACGAACTGCGAGCCGGTCCCGAGCACACGAATGCACTGAATACGGCGCGCACCGGAGTTATCGGCTACATCGAGAAACGTTTCCTGCTGAATCATGGCCTAGCCTCTCGCCTTCTCGAGCAGCTTGGTCACGGCGAAGCGCTTGCGCTTGCTGATCGGGCGGCGCGTGATGATCTCGACGAGGTCACCCTCGTGATACTCGTTATTTTCGTCGTGCGCGAGGTACTTTTTGGACACCGCAACGACTTTACCGTAGAGCGGGTGCTTGAAGCGGCGCTCGACGAGGACCGTCACGGTCTTCTCGGCCTTGTCGCTGACGACGCGCCCCTGAAGGGTCTTTTTCATGCTTTGCCTTTCTCGGCGGCAATCGTCAGCAGCCGAGCAATTTCGCGTTTGGCCGTGCGGATGCGCCGGGGATTGGTGGCCTGACCGACAGAGGCTTGAAAGCGCAGATCGAGAAGCTCCTTGCGGCGCTTGGCGACTTCGCCCTCGAGTTCAGTCGGGCTCATGTTACGCAGATCACTGGGCTTCATCGTAAACCTCGCGGCGGACCATTTTGGTCTTGATGGGCAGCTTGTGTCCAGCCAGACGGAACGCTTCTTTGGCCTGCGCCTCGGTCACGTTGGCGACCTCGAAGATGATGCGCCCGGGCTTGACCACACTGACCCAGTACTCGACGGCCCCTTTACCCTTACCCATTCGGGTTTCGGCGGGCTTCTTGGTTACCGGCTTATCCGGAAACACCCGAATATAGATCTTACCGCCACGGCGAAAGAAGCGGCTCATGGTGATGCGACACGCTTCGATCTGGTTCGACTTGATCCAGGCAGGCTCGAGCGCGACGAGACCGAAGTCCCCAAAGGCCACATAGTCGCCGCCCTTGGTATCGCCGGTCATGCGACCGCGCATCTGTTTGCGGAATTTGACGCGCTTGGGCAGAAGCATTAGCGGCGCCCTCCTTTGTCCGTCGGGCGGCTACGGCCCGGGCCACCCTCGGGGCGGCGGCGTGCCTGTGGACGACGGCGGCGACGGTTCTTGTCTTCTTCCTGACGCGGACGCGGCAGGTTGGCGGCGCGGCGCTGCTTGTCCCCGACGATCTCCCCGTGGAAGACCCATGCTTTGACACCGATGATGCCATAGGTAGTCTTCGCGCGCGCAGTGCCGTAGTCAATGTCGGCGCGGAGCGTCTGGAGCGGCACGCGGCCGTCCATGTACGAGTCGGGACGCGCCTGTTCAGCGCCGCCCAAACGGCCTGAGCAGCGAATCTTGACGCCCTGGGCACCAGACTCCATGGTGCGCTGAATAGCCTGCTTCATGGCGCGGCGAAAAGCGAAGCGGCGCTCGAGCTGCTCGGCAATACGCTGCGCGATGAGCGCCCCGTTGGTATTGGGATTTGCGACTTCCTGCACGTTGACCGCGACGGTCCCGTCAACCACACCGTCGAACTTGGCACGCAGAACCTTAATCGATTCGCCCCCACGACCAATCACGACACCAGGCTTAGCCGTGTGGATGGTGATGTTGACGTTATGAGCCGCACGCTCGATCTCGATTCGGGAGATGCCCGAGTGGCCCACATCGTCCATGACAGTCTTGCGGATAATGTCGTCTTCAGCGAGCAGCTTCGGGTACGTCTTAGTGTTGGCGTACCACTTGGCCGACGACGTCTTGTTGACGCCGAGGCGGAAGCCGACTGGATTGATCTTATTCCCCATGGCTCACTTTTCCTCCAGAATGATGGTGACGTGGCTCGTGCGCTTGCGCAGAAGATCGGCACGTCCCCGGGCGCGGGGCAGATAGCGCTTTAGAACCGGGCCTTCGTTCACCATGATTTTCGACACGATGAGGCTGTCCTCGAACATGTCGTGGTTATTTACGGCGTTGGCCTTGGCGCTCCGCAGCAGCTTCAGGAGAGGCTGGGCGGCACCGCGCGGGGTAAAGCGCAAGATGCTCTCGGCTTCGCCTACGTTCTTGCCACGAATCAGATCGGCAACGAGGCGCGTCTTCTGCGGCGTGACGCGGAGCATGGTCAGGTGGGCTTTAGCTTCCATTACTTGCGGTTCCCTGCGTGGATGCGGAAAGTCCGGGTCGGAGCGAACTCGCCGAGCTTGTGCCCGACCATGTTCTCCTGCACGAACACCGGAACGTGCTGCTTGCCGTTATGCACGCCGATGGTGTGCCCGATCATCTCTGGCACGATGGTGCTGCGGCGGCTCCACGTGCGAATGACCCGGCGATCGTTTTTTTCATTGGCCACGTCGATCTTGTCGAGCAGGTGATCATCGACAAATGGCCCCTTTTTCATGCTGCGGCCCATTAGGCACTTCCTTTCCGGCGGCGCACGATGAAGCGCGAGGAGACCTTACGCTTGGTCCGGGTTTTGAGACCCTTGGTCTGCTGACCCCAGGGCGTAACCGGTGGACGACCACTGCTCGAGCGACCTTCCCCACCGCCGTGCGGGTGATCGACGGGGTTCATGGCGCGCCCGCGCTGGTGAGGCTTGCGGCCCATCCAGCGGGTCCGACCAGCTTTACCGTAGATGACGTTCTTATGTTCGGAATTACCAACGGTACCGACCGTGGCGTAGCACTCGCCGTGCACGCGGCGCAGTTCGCCCGAGGGCAGACGCAAGGTCACGTAGTTGCCGTCACGGCCCTGAAGCTGCACGCTGGTGCCGGCGCTACGCGCGAGCTGTGCGCCCTTACCGGGAACGAGTTCAACATTGTGAACGACAGTCCCGACCGGGATAAAGCGCAGCGGCAAGGCGTTACCAAGGACGGGTTCGGCCTCGGGGCCAGCCACGATGCTGCTCCCGACCTGCAGGTTTTCCGGCGCCAGGATGTAGCGCTTTTCACCGTCAACGTAGTGCAAGAGGGCGATGCGCGCGCTTCGGTTCGGGTCGTATTCGACCGTGGCGACCTTGGCAGGCACGCCTTCTTTATCGCGGCGGCGGAAGTCGATCACGCGGTAGCGGCGCTTGTGACCGCCACCCCGGAAACGCGAGGTGATACGACCGCGGTTGTTGCGTCCACCACTGCGGGTCTGGGTCTCGAGCAGCGACTTCTCGGGTTTGTCGGTCGTAATGTCCGCGAAGTCCGAGGTCGTCATAAAGCGCCGAGAGGGGGTATAAGGACGATATTTCTTAGTTGGCATAACTCTCCTTAGGTCAGCCCCTCGAGCTGCTGAATGCGCTGCCCGGCGCGCAAGGTGACAATCGCCTTCTTGCGCTGCGGACGCGTGCCCTTGTAGCGGCCCATGGTCTTGTCCTTGCCGCGCACCTTGGCCAGATTGAGTTTGACGACGTCAACACCAAAAACGAGTTCGACAGCGTCTTTAATCTGCGTGCGGTTGGCCGATGGATGGACGTAAAACACATACTTGCTGGCCTCAAAGCCGGTCAGGGCTTTTTCACTCAAAACCGGGCGCAGGATCACGTCGTGCGGATTCATTCGGCACCCTCTTCCGTATCGACAGCCTCAAAAAGCGCAGCGTCGACGACCAGGCGGTCGTAGCGAAGGATGTCGTAGACGTTTAGGGCCTTACTCGGCAGCACGCCCACCCAGGGCACGTTGCGGGCGGCGCGGCGCACCATCTCGTCATCGGTTACGACAAGGACGCGCTCGGCACCGTCGAAGCCGTTGTCTTTGGCCCAGGCGACGAATTCTCTGGTCTTGCCGCCGATACCAAACGACTCGACGAGCGTGAGCTTGCTGTCGTTGGCACGGGCAGCGAGCGCCATCCCGAGACCCAGACGGCGAACGCGCTTGGGCAGGGTGTACTCGTACGAACGGGGCTGCGGACCAAAGGCGATCCCCCCACCGACGAAGATCGGCGCCTTATACGAGCCGTGACGGGCAGCACCCGTACCTTTTTGCGGCCGGCTTTTGGCCGTGGTTCCGGACACGGTGCCGCGCGTTTTGGTCGCGGCCGTACCCCGGCGGCGTTTCGAGAGCTGCCAGGAAACAACCTCGTGCAGCACGGTTTCTTTAGGTTCCGGCAGCTCGAGCGTGACTTTACGCTCGCTACCAATGACGTCGAGCGTTACCGACATCAGGACGCCCCCCTCTTCGAATCCTTGACGACGACGAGGCCACCATTGGCACCCGGAATCGCCCCTTTGATGAGCAGCAGATTTTCGTCGGCGCGAACTTCGAGCAGCTCGAGACCTACGGTCGTGACGCGCTCGCTGCCGTAGTGACCGGCCATCTTCTTACCCTTGTAAACACGGCCAGGAAACTTGCGCTGACCGATCGAACCCCCCGAACGGTGCTTTTTCTTGACCCCGTGCGAAGCGGGCAGACCGGCAAAGTTCCAGCGCTTGATCACGCCGGTCATGCCACGGCCCTTAGAGGTGCCAACGACATCGACCTTTTGCCCCGCCTCGAAGATTTCGACAGTGACGCTGTCGCCTTCGGGCGCGTAATCACGGAACTCGAGCAGGTGACGCTGCGCGCCTACACCAGCCCTTTTGGCGTGACCGATTTCGGGCTTGTTCGCCACCTTCTCACGCTTTTCGACCCACCCGAGCTGCACGGCGCTGTAGCCGTCCGTGTCAGGCGTTTTGCGTTGCACGACCGGGCAGGGACCCGCCAGGACGACAGTGACCGGGATCAAACGGTCTCCCTGCCACACCTGGGTCATCCCCACCTTTGTGCCTAAGATTCCTTTCACTACCGTCCTCCGACCGTCTTGATTTCGATATCGACGCCTGTTGGCAAGTCGAGGTGCATGAGGCTATCGATGGTGCTCTTGGTCGGCGCCTTGATGTCGATGAGCCGATTGTGCGTGCGGATCTCGAAGTGCTCACGGCTGTCTTTGTCGACAAAGGGGCTGCGGAGCACGCAGAAGCGACGGATGCGAGTGGGTAGCGGCACAGGGCCTGCCACCTTCGCACCGGTGCGCTTGACCGTATCGACGATCTTCGTCGCCGAAGTGTCGAGGCTGCGGTGATCGAAGGCCCGGAGCTTGATGCGAATGCGCGGCGCCGCCATTACTTAGTCACCTGACTTACAACGCCGGCACCGACAGTGCGACCACCCTCACGGATGGCGAAACGCAGTCCCTCTTCCATGGCGATGGGTTTGATCAGTTCGACATCGAGTTCGATGTTGTCGCCCGGCATCACCATCTCCACACCGTCGGGCAGCGTGCAGACACCCGTCTCGGCGGTCGTGCGGAAGTAAAACTGCGGCCGGTAGCCTCCGAAGAAGGCGCTGTGACGTCCCCCTTCTTCTTTCTTGAGGATGTACACCGAGCCCTTGAAGCCCGTGTGCGGCGTGATGCTGCCGGGTTTGGACAGCACCTGGCCGCGTTCGATATCGTCGCGCTGAACGCCACGGAGCAGGACACCGACGTTGTCACCGGCGATACCCGAGTCGAGCGTTTTGCGGTGCATCTCCACGCCTGTCACGACGCTCTTGCGGCTCGGGGAGAGGCCGAC
>JBMDWS010000081.1:0-4713 GCA_048594695.1 Truepera sp.
AAAACTCGGCAAGAGAAGAGACTCTCCGGAGACGAGCGATAAGGAAAAGAAGCGTTTTTCAACCGGTTTAGCTGATAGGCAAGGAGATATTCCGAAGATGAAACTCTGGCAACGAAAATTTTCACGCCGCACCTTTTTGGCCCTTGGCGGCGGGGCACTCGCTTCGGCCTATCTGGGTCGCAACAGTGCCTGGGCACAGGCACCTGCGGGGCAGACCTTGCGTCTCGGCCTGATTCTGCCCGACCCCGCAGTGACGACAAGCACCGAAGCTGCAAGCTACAAGGTCGTCCATCAGAACGCCCAAAATGCCTGGACGATGGCAGGCGAAGAACTCGGCAGTAACGCGCAAATGTTCGGGCAGACGCTCGAGCTCAAAACCGCTACCGCCGCCACGCCCAACGAGGCTGCCGCCGCTGCCGAGGCGCTTATAGACGACGGCGTCTACATCTTTGCGGGCGCGTTCGACGATGAAACCGGGATCGCGCTGAGCGCGGTCGCCCGGGACAAACAGGTCCCGTTTTTCAACCTTGGCGCGACTACCGACGTGCTCCGCAACGCTTCTTGCGACCCCTATACCTTTCACCTCCAGGCGAGCGCCGCGATGTACCTGGACGCCCTGACAGACTGGTATGTGCGAGCCGGATTTCGCGACTGGTTTTATGTCTACAGTAACGATGAGACGGGGCAAGCGCTTTACGACCGGGTCGTCAAAGCGCGCGACACCAGGCATTTTGCAGCCAGTGAAGTCGGCGCGCTAGCGCTCGAGCCGTCCAGCAGCGACTACAGCGAGGCCGTATCGCAGATTCAGGACAGCGGCGCTCAGGTCATCCTGCTGCTCGTCGACGCGCAAGCTCAGCTCGATCTGCTCAGCGCGCTCGAGGAAGCCCAGGTGCAGGCGCAGGTGACCGGCTTCCCCTACCCTGCGACCCAGACCCGCGCCTACTTCGCGGCCTCGCGGGAGGCCGCGCCCATCATCGGAACAGGCAACCGGGCAGAGCTTTGGGAGGCCAAAATTGACGCCTACGGGGCGCGCGAACTCAACGAACGCTACTTGGAGCGCTTCGAGGTGCCGATGGACGGCCCCGCCTGGGCGGCTTACCAGGCTGTCAAGATCGGCTACGAGGCGGCGGCCTTCGGCGGCGGCACCGAGGCTGAGAAGGTGATGGCCTACCTCGAGAACCCCAACACCAACTTCGACGTCTACAAGGGAATTGGTGTCTCGTTTAGACCCTGGGACCACCAGATGAGGCAGTCCCTTTACCTCGTCGACATCAACGACGCCGCTCAGACCCCTTTCGATTACGCCATCATGGTCGGCGAGTTGCCGGAAATCTATATGCCCGGTACCGACCCTACCGAACGCCTCGACCAGATCGGTGACTTGCAAGCCGATTCCCAGTGCCAGCTCTAAAACCCCGTACCACGGGTTTATCGGCGTGGCTGGAAACACCAGCCCCCGCCGGAAAGGATGTTATGAAAAAAACGCTCTTTGTCACAGGTACGCTCCTCGGCCTGGCCTCCCTCGGTCACGCCCAGGACGCTGCCGCTCAGCCCTACCGCATCTACGTTTCCAACGAATACGGCGGCAACGTCAGCGTGATCGACCCCGAGACACGCGAGATTGTCGATACCATCAAGATTACCGATCGCGTAGGCGAAGTGCGTCCGCGCGGGATGGCGGTCAGCCCGGACGGCCAAACCATTTATGTGGCGGTCAGCGACTTTAACCCCGGCGTCGAATCGGACGAGGACGCCATCGTTGCCATCGACGTGGCGACCGACGAAATCGTTGCCCGTTACAATATCGGGACCGACCCCGAGCGCCTCGACGTGAGTAAGGACGGCACCCAGATGTGGGCTGCCAACGAGGACGCCGCCGAGGGTACCGGCTTCGACCTCGAGACCAACGAGCAGCTCGCCTCCTTCCCTGCTGGCATTGAACCCGAAGGGGTTGGGGTCAGCCCGGACAGCAAGTATGCCTATATCACCGGCGAGAGCAGCCATACCCTGACGGTTATCGACGCCAAGAACCTCAGCGTCGTGACCTACATGCTGGTCAGCCAGCGTCCACGTGACGTGATCTTTAACGCTTCGGGCGACACCGCCTACGTGTCGGGTGAAATCGGCGGCGGCATCTCGGTCGTCGATACCGCCTCCATGCAGGTCACCGATACTGTACAGCTCGGCCTCGACTCCCGCCCCGTCGAAATGGTTCTCTCCAAAGACGGCAGCGAACTGTTCGTGGCTGGCGGCGGAACCTCCTCCGTCTACGTCCTTGACACCGAGACGCTCGAGGTCACCGAGCAGATCCGGGAACAGATGGGCCGTCGCCCCTGGGGGATCGACATCAGCCCCGACGGTTCGCTCGTCTATACCGCCAACGGCCTCTCGGACAGCGTGTCGGTGATCGACGCCGCCACGAAAGAAGTCGTCGCCAACATCCAGGCTGGACGCGGTGCCCATTCGGTTGCCATCGGCCTCGTGGCGGAAGGGAGCAACTAGATGCGCTACGCACTACCTGTCGCCCTAGCAGCCTTCTCGCTTGGCCTCGCCCAAGCCCAGGACGCCGAACCTACCTCTCCTTTTTTCGAACACCCGACCGAACTCCGGCACGCTTACGCCATCGACCTGCTGAGCTTGCAGCTAGACATCCTCGAGCTCGGTGGCGGTGAAGAAGAAGGCGAGGACGACGCAGCCGAAGGCGCCGATGGCGAAGCGGCTGCCGCCGAGGAAGCCAGTGCTGAGGACGACGCGGGCGCAGAAGAGGGTGAAGAAGGCGAAGAAGAAGGTCTTGTCGATACGGCCCTGCCCCTTCTCAGCGGTTCGCTTGGCGACGCCAACCCCGAACTCCTGACCGAACTCCAGGAAGCTTTCGAAACCACCGAGGGCGGCAACGCCGCGAGTGTCGCGCCGGCACGCGAGGTTCTGGCTGAAGTCGAGACCACACTCATCCCCGAAGACCTCTCGAGCGACCTCACCTTCCGGGCCAACCGCCTGGCCCTTCTCTCGACGCTCGAGCCGGGCGTGGGTGAAGGCTACGAAGAGGCCGCCGACGGCGAAACCGACGCCTACATCATCGGCTACACCGGCCTCAAGCATATCGAGGCGGAGTATGAAAGCTTCAAGAGTGACCTGCAGGGCGACACCAGCGACATCGACCGCGCCTTCGGCGTGCTGAACGGCCTCATGGCCGGGCCGGAGCTGCCCGAGCGCTTCAGCGATCCTGAGGACGCCGAGCTCGCCGTGACCGATATCGTCGTCGGCCTCGAGTCGATCACTCAGGCAACCCTCATCCCCCGCGACTTTCTGGCGCTTCTGGGCGTCATCGAAACGCACGTCGACGAGGGCTGCAGCGCCGCTACCGCAGGCAATACCGAGCTGGCGCTCGAGTGGGGCACAGCGGCCGACTTCTTCTACACGGCCTACCTAGCCGACACTGTCGGCGTACTCGCTGCCGAGCCTGCCGGGGTCATCTCGAGCGGGCTAGGCGAATTCCTCGAGGACCCGTCCTCGGCAGACGCGCCCGAGCAGTGCGAAAGCATCAAGCAGGGCCTGTCGGACGCGAGCGCCCTCTTCGGCGGCTAGGCAGATACGACACCGCGAGGCGCGGGGTAACAAACCCCGCGCCTCCACTCATTTTTGCCCCGCCAATCGGTCTCGATACTCACAACACGCCCCCTTCGGCCTCCGTGGAACAGACCGTCGGCTCCGATCTGCCAATGCAAAAAAGACCTGCTATATATGGAGTATGGCTGAACCCAATATTGGCACCGCGCACGAGTTTCGCGCCGACATCCAGCAGGTCCTCGACATCCTCATCCACTCGCTCTACAGCGAACGCGAGATATTTTTACGTGAACTGATCTCGAACGCGTCCGACGCGCTGAACCGCTTCAAGCTCGAGCGGCTGAGGCGCGAGCACGTCACCGACCCCGAAGCCGAGCTCGGCATCTGGCTGAGCGCCGACCCCGAAACGCGCACCCTGACGCTCCGCGACACGGGCATTGGCCTGACCCAAACGGAGATGGAAGAGCACTTAGGCACCATCGCCCGCTCCGGGGCCAAGAGCTTTATCGAGGCGATGAAGGCGCTTAACGGCGGCGACAGCGCCAGCACCCGCGAGGTGATCGGGCAGTTCGGCGTCGGCTTCTATTCGGCTTTTATGGTCGCCGACGAGGTCACCGTGACCTCGCGCACCTTCGACCCGGAGGCGATCCCGGCCTTCTGGCGCTCACAGGGGCAGGGCACTTACGAGGTCGGACCCGCCGAGCACGAGGCGCGGGGCACCACCATCACGCTGAAACTCAAGGAGGACGCGCTCGAGTTTGCTCAAACCTCACGCCTGCGTGACCTCGTCAAGACGCACTCGGACTATATAGCGTTTCCCATCTACCTCGAGGAAAACGGCCTCTTTACACAGGTCAACAGCAAGACCGCCCTCTGGCGCGAGGCTCCGCGCAGCGTAACCGAGGAGCAAACGAAAACTTTTTACCAGCAGCTCACCTTCGACATGCAGGACCCGCTCTTGACGGTTCACTTTGCCGCCGAGATGCCGATCCAGTTCTACGCCCTCCTCTTCGTGCCCTCCCGGCGCGACTACCGGATTTTTCGCAACGAGGGGGACTACGGCCTGCGGCTCTACGCCCGCAAGGTGCTGATCGACCCCGCCTACCGCGACCTGTTGCCGCCCTACCTGCGCTTTCTCGAGGGCGT